>CAIPUQ010000358.1 GCA_903868295.1 uncultured Roseiflexaceae bacterium | reverse complement strand
TGGTGCATGGGAACAAACTGACGTTGGTAGAGGTCTGCGTACATCCCCTGGGCGGCAATGAGTTCGTCATGCGAACCGACTTCGACGACTCTGCCATGATCCAACACGACGATACGCGTCGCATTTCGGACCGTCGATAACCGATGGGCAATCACAAAACTGGTGCGACCGCGGAGCAGCTTTTCGAGAGCGGTTTGGATGAGGAGCTCCGTGCGTGTGTCGACACTGCTGGTCGCTTCGTCGAGGATGAGAATTTGTGGTTTGGCCAAAATCGCACGTGCAATCCCGATGAGTTGTCGTTGCCCTTGGCTCAACGAGACGCCCTTGCCGCCCAAGATGGTTTCGTACCCGTCAGGGAGCGCCATGATGAATTCATGTGCGTTTGCGTCTTTGGCTGCAGCAATAATGTCGGTATCACTGGCATCGAGTTTCCCGTAGCGTATGTTGCTGAATACCGATTCGGAAAAGAGATAGGTCTCTTGCAGGACCATGCTCATTTGATGCCGTATCTGGGTATGTTCGTACTGTTGGACCGGGACACCGTCAATGCTGACGGTCCCTTGCGTTGCTTCGTACAGCCGTGGAATGAGCGAAACGAGGGAGGTCTTGCCCGACCCCGTCGGTCCAACTACGGCTATCATTTCGCCTGGACGCACCGTCAAATTGATATCTCGGAGAACCCAATCCCCTGTGCCCTCTTGGCCGATGCGTGCACCATAGCGGAACCACACGTGCTCAAACGCAACCGCACCATCGATGTGCGTCACCGGCTGTTGGTTCGGTGTTGCGGGCATATCAACGGGCGTGTCGATGAGCGCAAATGTTCGTTCGGATGCTGCTAACGCAGATTGTGCCGTGGTGTAGAACTGTGACAACGCTTGGATGGGTCGAAAGAAGAATTGTGCGTACGACAAAAATGCCACGACCGTACCTGGAGTCACCTGATTGGTGATGACCAGATACCCGCCGTACCCTGCCACTATTGCCAAACCCATTGCCGCAAGCACATCGACCAGCGGGCCGAATGCAGCGGTGATTGCTGTGGCACTGACATTTGCATCACGATTTGCTGCATTACGTTGCGCAAATCGTTCGCGATTGACATCGGTCCGGGTAAATGCTTGGGCGACCTTGACGCCGGCGATTTCTTCTTGGATGTCTGACGAGACATCGCCTATTGATTCGCGCGTTTTGCGAAAGGCTCTGCGTGCTGATGCCGCAAATAACTGGGTCATCAAAAACAGGACGGGGATGAGAATCAAGCTCGCCAACGATAACCGCAGATCGAGGAGCAACATGGCCACCACAATGCCCACCAAGGTGAACAAATTGGCAACCACGATGACCAGGCCTTGACCGAGTAACTGCGAAATGACGTCGATGTCATTTACGATGCGCGACATCAGGTCACCTGCAGGATGCTGGTCGAAAAACCGCAGCGAAACCCGTTGGATATGCGCAAACAGTTCACTGCGCATCTGCGCAATGGTCCGCTGCCCTACTTGTCCCATGTACAAAAACTGATAACGCGAAGCCACAGCACCGACAAGATAGCATGCAAGCAAGCCGAGCATGTAGTACAAAAGCAGTGTTTTGTTGCTCGTTGCCATTGCTTCGTCGACTGCTTTGCCGATGAGTACGGGACCCAGTGCCATGGTAATGGCACCAATAATCGACAAGCCGACTATTCCAATTAACGTACGCCAGTACGGTGTCAAATACACTGCAAGGCGACGAGCGGTTCGGCTTGAATCAGTCGCCTCGCCTTCAGGGAGCTCGGCCATGCCACGCATACCATGCATCATCGTTGAGCTCCTTCATGAGCCAGTTGGTGGCCGAACTGTGAATCGATGATATCGCCATAGACTGCATTGTCTCGGAGCAGTTCTTCGTGCGTCCCACGACCGATGATTTTGCCTGCATCGAGCAACAAAATAACATCTGCGTTGCGCACCGTACTGATGCGTTGTGCAATGACAAAGGACGTACGATTGGTCATCAACGCATCGAGTGCCTGTTGAATTTTGTACTCTGTTTCGGCATCGACCGCCGATGTACTGTCGTCGAGAATGAGAATTTTGGGGTCGAGCAGCAACGCGCGGGCAATTGCCAACCGTTGCCGTTGCCCACCGGACAAGCCGACCCCACGTTCGCCCACAATCGTTGCATAGCCTTGATCGAATTCGCTGATAAACGCATCGGCTTGGGCTTTCACCGCAGCAGCGTGCACTTCTTCGTCACTCGCATCGGGGCGTCCGTAGCAGATGTTGTCACGAATGGTACCGCTGAACAGGGTTGTCTCTTGCAACACAATCCCGATTTGGCGTCGCAGCGAATCTATTTTGACTGTGCGGACATCATGGCCATCGATGACCACTGACCCGTCATTGACATCATAAAAACGTGGAATCAGATTGATAAGCGAGCTTTTGCCACTTCCGGTCGTCCCGAGGATTGCGACGGTCGTTCCTGCAGGAATATCGAACGACACGTCATCAAGCACCTTGGTCGCAGACCCTGCATACCGGAGCGATACATGCGCGAACGCGACATGACCTTGGACGGCCGGCATTTCGATGGCGTCTGCGGCGTCGTCGATGTCTTGTTTTGTATCCAAAAGCTCAAAAATGCGTTCGTTGCTCACACTCGCGCGGGTAATCTGTGCGGCGATCATGCCCAACATAAACAGCGGTTGCGAGAGGAGCGATAGGTATGTGGTAAATGCAATGAGCTCGCCCACCGTAACCTCGCGGCTCATAACCATGTACCCGCCTACCCACAAAATCGCCAACGTACCCAGATTGTTGATCATAAAAATCAAGGGGAATGAACTCGATAATGCAGCCACGGACGTTAAATTCATCTCAAGGAGCGATGCGTTGCGCAGGCCAAACCGTTCGGTTTCGTAGTTCTCACGACCAAAGGCTTTGACGAGACGGACACCTGCGAGATTTTCTTGGAGAACTCCATTCAACGCACTGAGGCGCTCTTGGATGGCCGAAAACATGGGTCGGACAACCTTCATGAAGTAGCCCAAGAAAAACACCGATGGTGGGATGATCATCAACGCGACCAAGCTCAACTGCCAGTTCATCGAAAAAATGAAAAACAAGCTTCCCACCATCATGATGATTGCGCTGAGGAACTGGAGCAACGCAGATGCGACGAACGACCGTACCTGCTCCACATCGCTCGTCAACCGCGTCATGAGTTGCCCTGCTTGCGTTTGATCGTGGTACGCAAAGCTCAGCGATTGGATTTTTTCAAACAGTGTGTTGCGTACATCGAACGCAAATGACTGCGACATTTTTTCGGACCAGAAGCTTTGGGTAAATCCAAACACCCCACGAACCAGTGCCAAGCCAATCATAATCCCTGCGCCCCAGTAGACAACATCGAGGTTGCGCCCGTTGATGCCATCGTCGAGGACTTGTTTGAGGAGCATCGGACTGTACAGATTGGCCACACTCGACAAAATAAGGCTTAGAAATGCACCCAAAAACATCAGCCAATACGGCTTCAGAATACGAAACATGCGCTTGATGAGCAGCATGGGTTCTCCTATCTTTTAGACCACATCGTACTATACGAGGAATCGACGCGTCTGTATCTCTTTTCTGGCTATTTGACCCGATCAACAGTTCCGCTCACCCAACACTCATAGAAAGAGGGACGGTGCCAGCCAAACGTGTCGTAGTACCAACGTGCATGAGAAAGCGCATCCGAAAAAATCGGTGTGTACGTGCGCGTCGTGTGGAGCGTCAAGAATTCGGCACGTGACAGGGTGCGGTTGCCGGGATAATCCTCGGCAATCCCATCGCCGTCTCGGTCTACGTTGTTATCTGTCGCCGTGCACCTCCCGAATCTGGGCCACTCGCTGTCAATCACATAAAACTCCTGGCGCTGCACCCCGTATGCGTCGGTGTAGGTGTCACTGTAACCCACCAGCACGACCGCATGCCGTCCGTAGATCCGAGTTGTCTGCCATTGTGCAGCGCTGTAGATGTCCACGATCACGGGAATGCGCATGTCAATCAGCGACTTGAGTACCGATTCGCTGTCGGTCTGGGACAGATTTCCATAATGACTGCCGTACCCTAGCTTACGTAGTTGCCATGCTTTCAGCGGCGGCAACGTCCCTCCCATCTCACGTTGGAACAAGACGCCGACATTGTGTCGAAACGTATCGGGTTGATAGTCAGAAGTACTGTTTAACAGATTGAGTGCATGTGCAAGTGCATAGAAACTACACTCGTTTTTTGCCTGTGGGTACAATGGCCATGTCGTCGTCGGCCCATCGTAGACTGCATGGAC
>CAIPUQ010000357.1 GCA_903868295.1 uncultured Roseiflexaceae bacterium | reverse complement strand
TTCCCGCCTGCAATTGCGTTTGTTTGTGGCGCAATTGCATCGGGGACAACCACCTTTGGCTTTGTCGACATTGCACGGATTGCGCTGGGGAGCTTCTTGGCTGGTCCCATTTTGTGCGGCTTGTCGCAGGTCATCAACGAATACTGCGACCGTGAAGTCGATGCAATAAACGAACCCAACCGGCCGATTCCGTCAGGATTAGTCTCATTTCGGCAGGTGTTTATTACGATTGCGGTCTTGACTGTTATCAGCATCGGTTTGTCGTTTGTGTTTGGGTTGCCGGTTGTCTATTTGACGCTCATCGGTATTTTTCTGGCGATAGCCTATAGTGCCGAACCGCTCCGCGCCAAACGGCTCGGGTGGATAGGCAACGGGTTGGTGTCGGTGTCATACGAAGGACTGCCGTGGATCGCAGGCGCCATGTCCTTTTATGTGGCAGGGCAGACCAACATCATGGGCAGTCTTGTACTGGCTGCTATTTTTTCGTTCGGTGCGCACGGCATCATGACGATCAACGATTTCAAAAGCATTGACGGCGACCGATTGATGGGGATTAAGTCGATCCCCGCGCAAATGGGCGCAGATTGGGCTGCTATGAGTGCCGTGATTACCATCAACGCAGCGTTGTTTTGCGCCACGCTGTACATGCTCGGTACCGGCAACACCACTGCCGCTGCAATTATGTTTGTGTTGATGCTGGGCCAGATTCCAACGCAACGCAAGTTCCTGCACATGACCGATCCACGGGCACGGGCTATTTTTTACAATGCCAGCGGTGTGATGATTTTTGTGTGGACCATGGTTGCGTCGGCGATCGGCATTCGTTCCTAAGCAACACGTGCAGGTATTGCGTATGTATTGTACGGACGAGCCGCAATTTCGGCACTCTATAATCACTACATGCCACCTACCGTCGGGACTGCATATGACCATCGAGTACACCGCCGAGCAACTTGCACTGCGTGACCGGAGCATCTGGACCAAGGTCCAGGCAATTCTTGCACCGACACAGTTTATTGCGTTCATCATCAGCGCAATCTATGTGTACACGGCATGGCGCACTCAGACTGGGTACGAAGAAGCCACCATTACGATTATCGTCAAGATTTCGTTGCTTTGGCTGATTACAATTACCGGGATGATTTGGGAGAAAGAAATCTATGGGCACTACTTTCTTGCCAAAGAATTCTACTGGGAAGACGTCGGCAATGCCGTTGCGATTGTCACCCATAATCTGTATTTCATTGTCAAATATCTCGGCTGGGACGACAACGCTGTTATGGCGACCATGTTGTTTGCCTACGCGACCTATCTGATTAATTGTGGTCAGTTTATCCGTCGTGGCATCCTCGCCGGCAAACAACGCCGGCTCGCGCAGAAAGGAGTATGAGATGACCCACGCACGTGCCGTTGTGATGTCTGCAGCAGAGACTGTTGCCGTCCGTGACATCGAGCTTACTCCTGCGCTCGCCACTGACGTGACCATCCAGACCCTGTACACATCGATTAGCGCAGGGACGGAACGCATGCTGTATGCAGGGCATATGCCGCATCCGATGTTGCAGTTCCCTGTCATCCCCGGGTACGAAACCGTCGGACGCGTGGTCGCTGTGGGTGCGGATGCACCGGCAACGCTCCTCAATACGCTGGTCTATGTCGGAGGGGCACGGTGTTATGTCGATGTCAACCCTGCATGGGGCGGCCAATCGAGCGTGTTGCATGCAGACGGCCAACGGGTAGTGACCCTCGAAGGGATCAAACCCGAGCACGGTGTGTTTTTGGCACTGGCCGCTACTGCACTCCACGGCGTCGATATGGCTGGCGACATCAGTGGCAAACGCGTGCTCATCCTTGGCCAAGGACCGGTCGGTCAACTTGCGGCGCGGATTGCAACAGCCAGGGGCGCATATGTCATCGTGAGTGATGTCCACGCAGAACGCCTGGCACATTCACGAGCCGAGCTGGTATGTGATGTGTCCACACAATCGCTGAGCGCGTATGGTGTTGCAGATTGTGATGTGATTATCGAGGCGAGTGGCAAGATGGATGCGGCAGCTTCGGCGATCGGGGCGCTCGCCCTCAATGGCACGATTGTCTTGCTCGGCTATTACGACACCATTCAACTGCCGTATATGCCGTTGTTCCTCAAGCAGGCACGCCTGCTGACCTCCAAAGAATGGGCTCCTGGTGATTTACAGCGGAGTCGTGACTTGATGCAGAGTGGCATTTTGGATGTCAGCACACTCATCACGCACCACGCGACGCTTGATCAGATATCGACCGCGTATACAACGGCACTCTTTGACCCACATTGTCTCAAGCTGCTGCTGACCTGGTAGGTACAGCCTAGAAAAGGGGAGCACCATGGCTCCACGCATGTTAGC
>CAIPUQ010000356.1 GCA_903868295.1 uncultured Roseiflexaceae bacterium | reverse complement strand
TGTCTGAGCTACGCAATAGCCTGGAGCAGGCGATCACGTGCCGCGCCCGACGCAATTGATGCGCGGGCGCGTTCGATTGCCGCGTGCCATGACTGGGTCATGTCTGCAGTGCGAATGGCGGCGGCTGCATTGAAGACCACCACGTCGTGTTGGGCCCGGGTCCCCGTGCCGGCAAGGATAGCCCGGGCAATGGTGACATTTTCGGTGGTGTCGCCGCCTGCAAGCGCGCTGTTGGGGGCGCGGACCAAATCGAAATCGCAGCCATCGAGGAGCGTCCGCCCAATCGGTTGATTGGCATGGACCTCGTAGACGATGTTTTCGCCAGCCAGCGAAAGCTCGTCGACATTGCCATAGCCTGCAAAGACCATCACGGCGTCCATGTTGAGCAGCGACAACGCCTCGGCGAGCTTCAGTGCCAGGGTGTCGTTGGCGGTGCCGATGACCTGGCGCCGCACGCGGGCGGGGTTGGTCAGCGGTCCGAGCAAGTTAAAGGCGGTGCGGATGCCGATTTCACGCCGGACGGGGCCAGCAAAGCGCATCGCGGGGTGGAAGCGTGGCGCAAACATGAATCCAAAGTTATCAGTGTCGATGCGTTTTGCAACGTCCTTGGGCTCGAGCTCGAGATTAACTCCAAGCGCCTCGAGGACATCGGCCGACCCACAGCGGCTCGACATGGCACGGTTGCCGTGTTTGGCGATGCGTACCCCTGCGCCGGCTGCCACGAATGCGGCGATGGTCGATATGTTGAATGTGCCGCCACCGTCACCGCCGGTGCCACACGTGTCGACGGCGCCGGGTTGGATGGCGACCTCGAGGGCGTGGTCGCGCATGATACGGGCCATCCCGGCGATTTCGGCGGCGGTTTCGCCTTTGAGATGCAGTGCGGTCAAAAATGCTGCAATCTGGGCAGGGGTGGCCACACCGGTCATGATCTCGGTCATTGCCTGGGCTGCGTCGGCCTCGGTCAAATCGTGCCGCCCGGAGAGGCGAATGATACTCTCACGTATGGTCATCTCGTCATCCCCCAGCTACACCTGCTACCCAAATAATACCAACAAAATCACCCCGGCTGCGACAGCGCCTGCCCCAATGAGACGTGTTGCTCCAAAAGATTCTTTGAGCCAAAGCCATCCGACGATACCAGCAATAACAATACTCATCTCACGCGTAGCCGCCACGTAGCTCACCGGTGCGATTGCATAACAGCTCAACACAATCAAATATGACACATACGAACCAATGCCGATCAGAACCGCGCGCGGCGCTTCAGCGGTGATCGTCTGACGCAGTTTTGGTGTCTGCCACCAAATATAGGGGAACATTGCGATGCCCGTACAGGTCATGCAGACCGAATAATAGACAAATGGACTACTCACCCGCGTGCCGTACGCGTCTACGATGGTGTATCCCGAAATAATCAGTGCGACCAGCAGCGGTAACCATGGTACGGCGTGACGTTCACCCGGCTTGCGATTGCGCAACCCAATCCAGATTGTTCCACTCGTTATCAGTATCACAGCCCCAATGCCGTAGGCGTTCGGGCGATCGCCGAGCAAGAGCACTGACCAGATGGTCGACAACAACGGCGCCACTCCACGAGCGATGGGGTACAACACTCCGAGATCGTAGTGCTCGTAGCCGTAGGCGAGTAACAGATAATACGCAGCCTGAAAAACGGCGCTTCCAGCTGCCAAAAACCAGAGATGTTGTGTCGTATCTGCCCACACAAATGGCAACGATACAATGCCAGGCAAACACACCGCGAGCCACGAGCTGACATGACGCGAAGTTGCCCCTTTGAGAAGCAGATTCCAGCCGACGTGTATACATCCCGACAAAACAATGAGGGCAATGACACTGAGCGGCATGGTGGTTCCTTTGAACGGTGCAGGAAGTCCGCCTGCTAGGGAAGGCGATCGGGTGGGGTCAGCGGTTTGCCGTCCGCAGGCGTCTGCATCGTTCCACTGGCACGCATCACTGCAATGAGTTCGTCGATGGGCAGTGCATGGGCGGTGCGCCCTTTGACGCCCACCGTCGTCGTCGCCATGCAGAGGGCGTTGAGTATTGATTCCTCGACCGCATCAGCGACCGCGTGAAACAGCGCGTTCATCGCACCAGGGGGCACCAACGTAACCTGTTCGAGCTGGTTGACATTGTCCACCACGGGATTGCCGGTGCTGAACGCCAAAAACAAGTCGCCGCTGCCGTTGTGCCCATAGCCGCCGGTTCGTGCCAGCCCGACGGTCGCACGTTGTGCCAACCGGTCACAGGCGCTCGACGACAATGGCGCATCGGTGGCAATGATGACGATAATCGAGCCGTCCCCGGGGCTGTGACCAGGCTCGGCCCAGCCGCTGGGGATGCGCTCGGTGCCGATGTGCCGTCCAATGGGTACACCATCGGCGCGGAAGTCTTCACGCGCGCCGTAATTCGCCTGTACCAAGACACCGACCGTATAGACGTTGCCGGCAATCAGCACCTGGCGGGACGAGGTGCCCGTGCCGCCTTTGAACTCGTGACAAATCATGCCGGTACCGCCGCCCACGCAGCCCTCGGGAATGGGTCCACTGGTCGCGTTAGCAATGGCCGCTTCGACCTCGGGGACGCCGACGAGTTGGTCGAGTCTGTGGCTCAGCCAACCGTCGTAGGTCTCGGTTACGACGGGTAACAAAAAGCTGTCGTTGTAGCCGTTGCGCATCGAATGCTGGCAAACCGCATCCCACACCGCCCCAACCCAGGGTGTGCCGGTAATGGCAATGGGATTGTAGAGGAGCCCAGATTCTTTGAGCCAGGCGATACCCGTCATCTCGCCACAGCCGTTGTAAGAATGGTAGCC
>CAIPUQ010000355.1 GCA_903868295.1 uncultured Roseiflexaceae bacterium | reverse complement strand
CGTGAACTCGCGTTTTTGACGGTCCATGGTGTATTGCATCTACTGGGCTATGATCACGAACGCAATGCCGAGGCAGATGCCGAAATGCGCGCATTGCAAGATATCATCATGACGCTTTTGGAGCTGCCCCGTGAATAGCCACGACGACGTCCGGAAGCGCTGGGCGACCCCATCGTTTTGGCGGTCGGTGCGTCATGCTTGGGCTGGATTGCGTGCTGCCGCCCGCACCGAACGCAACCTGCGCATACACACCGGAGCAACGGTTGGCGTGGTGTTGAGCGCGTGGTGGCTGGCAATTTCGCCGCTGCAATGGGCGCTGCTTGTCGGCATCATCTGCCTCGTGGTGTGTGCGGAGTTAGTGAACAGTGCCATCGAACGCCTCGTCGATTTGGTCCAACCGGAATATCATCCGTTAGCCGGTGAGGTCAAAGACATCGCAGCAGCAGCGGTAGTTGTCTGTGCAGCGGGTGCTGTTGTGGTGGGGTGTCTGATTTTGGGCCCAGCATTACTAGAAAAGATAGCGGGATGAACATATTGGTCCTGACCCCATACGCTCCCTGGCCTGCCTATGGTGGGGGGACGATGCGCATCTATCAGCTCCTGCGTGGGATTGCCAAAAGCAACCGTGTGACGTGTTTGACGTTTGTGCCCGATGAAGCCGCGAATGCAGGATTGGCTGCCGCTTTGCCTGCAGTCACCTGGCATACGGTCGTCGGGCCGCGACCGCGACCGTCGTGGCAGCGTGCGTTCGACACCCTCTTTCACCCATGGCCTGACATGGCATTGCGCAATCACGACCACGGGTATTATGTACGCCTCCACGAACTCTGTGTTGCAACGCAATACGATTTGGTTATCGGCTTTAGCATCGAAATGGTGCCCTACTTGGGTATTGCCAAAAGCTATGGCTATGCAACCCACTTTGATACGTTTAATGCGGAGTACGTCATCCAACAGCGGGCCTTTCTGACGGACATTCGGCGGCCACGGCGGTGGCACGCGGCAGCCTACTCGTTGTTGCAGTGGTACAAGTTGTGGCGCTACGAACGGCGTAGCCTGCGAGCAGTCGACGGTGCGTCGGTCGTGTCTGCAGGTGACGCAACCATCTTGCAGTCGTGTGCACCGCGGACGCCGCTGACGGTCGTTCCCAATGGGGTCGACACACAGTATTTTGACCGGTCCACCGTACCAGTGGCACCGCACCTCGCCGCCACCATTGCGTTCAGTGGCACGCTCGATTATCGGGCCAATATAGACGCACTGGTTTGGTTCTGTGCCGACGTGCTGCCCCGTGTGCGTGCCAGTATCCCTGATGCAGCGTGTGTCGTCATCGGGCGACGTCCGGCACCGGTGCTCCAAGCACTGGCTGCCCGTGGCGAGATAACGTTGACAGGGGAAGTCGAAGATACGCGGCCGTATTTGTGTGGGGCAGCGGTCTATGTGGTGCCGATGCGCATCGGCGGCGGAGCACGGCTGAAGGTGCTCGAGGCGATGGCGCTCGAGCTGCCGATTGTCAGTACACAGATGGGCGCTGAGGGGATCGATGGGGTTCCCGCTGGGGTCATCCAGATTGCCGATGATGCCGAGTCGTTTGCACAAGCGGTTATTGCCGCGCTGCAGCAGCGCGCGGTGGTCCCGGCAGCGCGTGCATTTGTCCAGCGTGCGTACGATTGGGGTGTTATTACCCCGACCTGGAATGGCGCCTTGCAGAACACCATACAGCACGCCGCACAGTAGCGTCTGAGCTGTTACGACGAGAGACCAGTTGTGCATGGAACATCGTGCGCACGAAGGGAACGGTATGAACGACCACCGCACCATGCTCGTCGAACGGATTTCCGAAGACGAAGGATTGACCGGCGACCTCGGTGGCGATGCCGCCGATGCACTGCGTGCATGGGCGTCTGCGCAAGCAACCCAAGAATCTGAATCACCGATGTTGACTGATGCACTCGTGACGCAACGCATCGGGATGATCCGTACGGTCGCACGCGCTGTGGCGGCCCGCGCATCGCGTGAATCTATCGATGTTGTCGCCGAGGCGCAGCGCCAGTATGCCCTCGTTCGCAGTGCTCCCGATACAACCATGGCGATTCGTACCGGACCCATCTCGTCGCCGCGTCGGGAGCGGCGCACAGCCAAGCCGCGTTGGTGGCAGCGTTTGGTGTTTTGGCGGAGTGCCAAATGAACACACGACGGAAACGCATGGATTGGCGTGGCGTCGCGCTGTTGCTTCTGATTTTGGTAGTGGTCGCGCTGTATGATGCGTCACTTGTAGAAACAGACGGAACGCAGATTGCGCCGACCCAAACCGCTCGTCCCACCGGAGCACCGCAGCTTGCGGTGACCCCTGTCGTCGGCGATGCCCTGCTCGTGTACATGACGACAGATGAGCTGGTCTACCCCGATGTCCCTGCGGACCGGACAGCGCCGGCGCTGTATACAGCGTTTCTGGCAGATATTGAGGCCGCGCAGGCCTCCATCGACATAGCCGTTTTTGATATCGATCTGCCCGAACTCGGCGATGCCCTGCTAGCTGCACATGCACGTGGCGTCACCGTACGGGTCGCGTTTGACGATGAAAATTTGACCGATGCACGGGTTGCCAAGCTGATCGGAAGTCTGCAGGATGCCCAAATAGCGGTCAGGGCAGATGAACGTGAGCCGTTTATGCACGAAAAAACCGCAGTCATCGATCGCAGCATTGTGTGGACCGGCTCGTGGAACATGACGATGAACGACACCTATCGCAACAATAACAGCATGGTGCGCATTGTGTCGCCCCAGATGGCCATCGGATACGTCGCCGAGGCAGACCAATTGATGTCAGGGCTGTTTGGGGTGCATAAGCAGAGTACCGCACCGCATCCGGTGATTACCCTCGGCAAGCGTACTGTTCGGTATGCGTTTTCGCCGGTCGACGGTATCAATGCGCAGGTGGTTTCGGCTATTGATGCTGCCAAAACGCAGATTCGGTTTATCGCTTTTTCGTATACGGACCCTGCGATCGGGGCGGCGATGGTCCGGGCCAAGAAGCGTGGCGTCGATGTCCGTGGTGTCATGGAAAAGCAAAATGTACGAGGCACCGGTTCGGTTTTTCCATTGCTCCAAAAAGCAAAGGTCGATATCGTTCCGGATGGAAACTGCTACATCATGCACCACAAATCAATCGTGATAGATACCAGTACCGTCATCACCGGCTCATACAACTTTACCAAGAGTGCCGAGAAATCGAATGACGAGAATCTGCTGATCATCAATGGCGAAGGGGTAGCAGCGCAATTCCTGACGGAGTATGACCGTGTGCGCGAACGTGCTGATGCACCACAGGTCTGCAAATCGTGATGGCGATACGAACTGCATGTGAAGAGAAGGAACAACCATGTCGCGACTGAGTCAGGTGATGGCGGTGTTGATGGCAGTGCTGGCAATCGGTGCCGTTCTGTTGGGACAGACATCAGCATTTGTGATGGGTGCGTTCCAGGGCGTGACGGAGTTTTTGCCCATTTCGTCTTCGGCACATCTCATCCTCATCCCGTGGTTGTTTGCCTGGGAAGAACCGTTATTACACTCGTTGACCTTTGATGTAGGGCTGCATTTGGGTACCTTGGCTGCCGTCATTGTGTACTTCTGGAGCGACTGGATGCTGTTGCTCAAAGCACTCCCAGGCGTGGTGCGGGCACCGCAGACGCCGGGGAGCAAACTGCTCATCGCGGTGATTGTCGGGACGCTCCCTGCTGCTATTGTCGGGGTGCTTTTTCAGGATGTGGTCGAAGCATCGTTGCGCAACCCACTCCAAATTGCCGTTGTGTTGGCGGTAATGGGTGTCGTCATTGCCTACGCCGATCGCATCGGGACGACCACCCGTGCGCTCGAGCAGATTACCTGGCGTGATGCGCTGGCAGTCGGCTTGGCTCAGGCTTGTGCACTGGTGCCTGGCGTGTCGCGCTCGGGATCGACGATGAGTGCTGCCCGGGTCCTCGGGTATGACCGTGCTGCGGCTGCTCGATTTGCGTTTCTGCTGAGTATGCCGATCACGCTGGCAGCGGTACTGGTCAAATTCGAAGACTTGTTGGCGGTGCCTGCGGATCAACAGTTCACGGTGTTGGTGGGGATTGTCACTGCTGCGGTGGTCGGTATGTTTGTCATCGATGTGTTGCTACGGGTCATCCGCCGCATCGGGATGATGTGGTTTGCCTACTACCGCTGGGCAGTGGCACTGGTCGTCGTGGTGGTCTGGTATGTCCGCGGCTGACGACCGGTTCCGAAGCCGCGTGCTATACTTCGAAGAGAGAAGAGACACACGGGTGAAATGGTATGCACGAACGATATGCTGCAGTAGCAATCCGCCAACGTTTACAAGCGATAGGTCTGACCGGTCAACAACTCGATGCCGCAGTCGCTGCGGTGCGTGACGGCGTCGATCCCGACGACGAACGGATTGTCATAACCGGGATGGGCGTTGCAGCCCCACTGGGTGTCGGCGTACCGACCTTCTGGAGCAACATGCTGGCCGGCAAAAGCGGCGTCGGCCCATGCACCCTGTACGATATCGGCGATGCGCCGGTGCGGATTGCTGCCCAAGTACCTGATTTCGACCCCAAGTTGTACATGGACGCGAAAGAAGCTCGGCGTATCTCGCGGGCGAGTCAATTTGCCGTTGCTGCATCCCGCGAGGCTGTCGCCGATGCAGGGCTTGTCATCGACGATAGCAATCGCGAGCGCATCGGGGCGATGATTGCCGACGGGTCATCGAGTGCCATCGACACCGAACAGGCCGTCGAAACCATCATCACGCGTGGTTCGGCCAAGGTGAACCCGTTTTATATCACCCTCTCGTTGCCCAATATGCCTTCCTGCCAAGTGTCGATACAGCTCGGGCTGATGGGCTACAACACCACCATTGCCACCGCCTGTGCCGCCAGCACGCAGTCGATCGGCGAAGCAGCCAACGTGCTCGTGCGTGGCGATGCAGATGTCATTTTGGCGGGCGGTTCTGAGGCTCCTATCGCACGCTTGTCGCTGGCGAGTTTTGGTGCAGCCCGTGCATTGTCGTCACGCAATGACGACCCACAAGCGGCGTCGCGCCCGTTCG
>CAIPUQ010000354.1 GCA_903868295.1 uncultured Roseiflexaceae bacterium | reverse complement strand
TGGGGGGCATCGGTGTACATGGCGGTAGTGACATCAGTCGTGTGCTACTTCCTCTGGTTCAATGGTGTGCGCATCGTCGGCGCTACGGTCGCTGCCGTTGCACTGCTGTTCCAACCGGTGGTCGGGGCGCTCGTGGGGATCCAGGTCATGGGCGACCCCGTTACGCTCACCTTCATCATCGGCGGCATCTTGGTCGTTGGAGCCTTGCTGATTAGTGGGATCCCCGAGCGCACTCCGGCAGCATCAGACGCAGGGTGATGCCGGCGAATTCTCGTTCTGTGAACAAACACTGGTAGGTACCGTGCCATCATTGCCTGGGGGGCAGGTACTTCGGTCTCAACGGTGACGTTGGAGGTATTCCCACCGGTGCTGTTGAGCGCGATCCAGAATGTGGCATCGCGATGATTCGTGATCCGGTCACATCGAGCGGCATCGTGGGGGAGTGTCCGTCTGTGGATCGATGAAGAAGTCCATACGCAGGCAAGTATGTGAGGGGGCAGCAATGAGTCGACTGCAGGCACTTTTTTTGTTACTGGTGGCAAATGTGTTGTGGGGGTCATCCCATGCAATTGGGAAGCTCGCCATCGACTCGTTCGATCCGCTCATTCTGGCGGGTATCCGCGTCAGTATTGCGACGGCGTGCTTCTGGGGGTTGCGCATCAGCGGTATTTCCCCGCGCGAGGGAGTGCCTCGGCGCGATGTCCTTGTGCTGGGCAGTTTGGGACTATTGACGGTTGCTTGTGCGCAGTTCCTCGATTATCGCGGTCTGTCGTTGACGACGGCCACAGACTCGTCGCTGATGATTATCGGCGAGGTCATTGGGACGACCGTGTTGGCGTGGCTCTTTGCACGTGAGTTTATATCGCCCCAGAAACGCATAGGCCTCGTACTGGGTATCGTCGGTGTAGTTGTATTGACGTTGGGCGGTGCACCAGACAGTAGTTATGCACCCAATCGTGCACTCGGCAACACCTTTGTTCTGCTTGCGTTGTTGTGTGAGTCTATCTTTACGGTCTTGGGTGCACATTATGTCCAACGCTTCCAGCCATTGACCATTCTGCGTTGGACATACACGGGCAGCATGCTTGTATGGCTCCCGGTGCTCTGGTGGGCATACTCCACGAATCAGATAGCTGCTGCTCCATGGGAAGCATGGGGAGCGGTTGTCTATATGGCTATTGCAACATCGGTCGTAAGCTATCTGCTCTGGTTTTGGGTTATTCGGAGTGCCGGCGCGAGCCTCGGCGCAATCAGTCTTTTCGTACAGCCCGTAGTCGGGTCATTGATTGGATTGTTTGTCCTCGCAGAGCCGCAGAGCCCGGGTTTGTACATTGGTGCAGCGTTGATTTTGGCCGCCATGTTGATAGCCACGCTGGCAGACAGGCCACCAACAGCACCAACATCCGCCGATACGGTTTAGTGCATCGGCAATACGACTGGCATCATCGTACTTCCGTGGGGCCGCTCGGTAGAGTGGATCCGACCATGGCGGCGCTTGGGCAGCTACCAGGCATACACAACGACGCCGAGCATGATGAGTGCAAAAAACTTCCAATGCGACCGCGCAACGGGTTCGTTATAAAACACCATACCCAGTATTGGTGCCAAAACATATGACAATGACTGCCCGACATAGACCTTGCCAATGCCCAAATCGCGCGCAGCAATCATGTTGCATGGCACCGCCGCGCAAAACAACACCAGACCAATAACCAGCCAGCGGCGGTCTTTGGTCATACTGTATCGTTTGTAATAGAACTGCCCAAATACCACGCCGAGGACGCCCGACGTCAGCACAATCCAAGGGAGCACAGCGACCTCCTCATACGTCCCGCATCAACGCGACGACACCGGTCATGACCAACGCAACCCCTACCAACTGATGCCACACGAATGGTTCGCCATAGACAATCGAAAGCAACACAATGCACGGGAAAATAATCGCCGATGATGCATAGGCTATCCCCAACGGAAACTCGCGGTGGATGCGGCCCCACACCACAAATCGACCCACATTAAAAGCCAGAATGGCGACATAGAACCCAAAGAGTACGATGTATTGCGTTTTTTCGACCGCAGTCGAGTATTTGATCAAACTCATGGTGGCAATCTGGACGAATGTATTGACAAGCGTCAAACCGGCAAGCCGGAGTGTCCGATTGGCTGCGCTGGACTGCATGGTCGTTTCTCTCAATCGTAGTCACGGATGCGGAAAATCGAATATCCGGGAAGAGTGGTGTACTCGCGAAGTTGATCATACGTCTCGAGGATGTATGTATGCAGCAGCTGGTGCGACAACGAAAACCGCAACGCGCTGCGATCGTCCATTCCTTTGTTCATGATAAGCACAGCACGTGGTGCAATGGTAGCGATCTGCGTGATTTCGCTCTGCTGTTGGGCATCGCTCCGCGGCCAGATAGCATAAATATCCCACATCGGGGCCTGTAACCCGAGCATTGCATAGGCACCCGGCCAAAATGGCGCAATCAGTAACGTCTCGTCGTTGGCGACAAAATCATTGCGCATGCGGATGAGCAACGCAATTTCATCGGCAGTCTGATTTGGGACCGATAAGATATCGGGGCCGACCTGTGTGGCGCGGCACTGACCAAGCATCCGACAGTGCTGGCGCGGTTGAACTGGCGAGTACACGATCGCACTGATCACAAACACAGATACCAACACCGGCGCAATCCACCGCGGTCGTTCTTGGATAATCAGTATCAGTCCTGCCAACAGCGCAGGCAACGCACCTTGGGCAAGATGGACGAGGTCCGCACGAGAGAACGCATACGCGATACTCGGTAGTGCATAAATTATCGCACCTTGCACAAATGGATGTACCGTCTGTCGTGCAAGTGCGCGCCGCACCACCGTTGCAATCAACACGATCGGCACAAAAACTACGGCGACGAACCCCAACCCGATGCACAGATCACGGAGACCGACCCGTGGGTCTTGGAACGACACGAGCCATGGCCACGGCACCGGCAATGGAATGTTGGCGCTATCTCGTTCGAAAAATCCCACCACCATGTGTTGGATGTAGCTCTGGAGCAGACCGGGCGTCAGCGTGATATATAACAAAAGCGGGGATAGCCCTGCCATCACCCCGCCGAGGACATACGTCCCTTGACGAATCCAGCGCCGCGGCTGGCGGTACTTGATGAACCGGATGACGAGGATAATCACGAGGCTCAAGACAAAAAACAACCCGTGCTTGCGCAGGTCACCACCCGCAGCCAGCACAAGGCCATACAACAAGCCCGCTCCGAATGCCTGGCGTGCACGTAGTTGGTAGTGCTGCACGCGTGCGAGCGTTATCAATGCGACTACCAGCACGGCAAAGTCAGGCATCCGGTACAGTGGCCAGAGCCACCAGATGACGACTGCCATGACTCCGCCGATGAGGACCCATTGACGGGTCACCCGACGATACAGATAGACAGATAATCCTGCCAACACTGCTGCCTGTACGAACATCAGCCCAAACCGCAGCGCGATAATCCCCGTGTTCCCCCATATCCACATAAACCCAGCGAGCACTGCATACCGACCGACATCGTAGGCATAGAAATCGCGTATCGGCACATCGCCATACAAAAACCGCTGGGCGCCGTACCAGAGAAACCCTTCGTCCCAGAGCGAGACATCTACCCATCCCTGCCAAAAGAAGAGCGCAGCCGCCGCAAACAACGACACTGCGCAGATGTATACAACCGGTGATGAAATTCGTTGCATGACACGTGTCACCCACACCCCTAGCAGCCATAATACATATAACTGTACCATGCGTACGCGGACCATGATGACCCGATTGTCTTGTGATTATCGGATGGTTAATGATTCTCCTAATTGCATAACATGGCCACGTGACCCAGCCGCCCGCACAAACTCCGCTGGATCAGCAGTGTTGAAGGCAAACATGTCGTAGTGGCACGGTACAACGACCCGCGCGTCGATATCACGACCGAGTGCGACAGCCTCTGCCGCAGACAAATTGCCGGCGACCCCACGTGCGGGATCGTTCCCGTTGATGGGCAAGAGTGCCGCATCACACCGCCAGTGGCGCAACCGCTCAGCCATGCCGTCATAGCGCAACGTGTCGCCACTGTGATACAGAACCTTGCCGCCGACCTCAATCACAAGCCCAATGGCTGCAAGGTTGCCGGCAGCGTCGCGGGTAACATCGTTGTGTGCCGCCGGAACAACACGCAGGGTGAACGGCCCATGCACAAAGGGAACATCCTCGGTCAATGCAATGAGTGCTGGGAATCCGGGTCCCATTCGTTCCGTCGCAAAATGAACATTCGCTGCACTGCAGGCCAAACGCAACGCAGGATTCGCTTTTGCAAGTGCAATACAGGTCGGCGCATCGAGGTGATCGGTGTGATTGTGACTCGAGGTCACCAGACTCACCATGTCGAGCAGCACGGGATCAACGACCCGTTCCGACAAGCGCACATGGGGTTTGGCTGTTAGTGCATATTTTTCGGTCAAAGAATCCGACAGATAGGGGTCCAACGCAATACACACACCGTCATAGTGCACGAGAAAACCGCTCTGCCCGAGCCACCAGACGGTGAGGACGTCACGATCTTGCATCGCGCGGCGCACCTGCGCAACAAACTCTGCATCGCGAGCGACGGGGACAATCATGAACCCTCCGAACGCGCGATGCGCTCTACCAACGCCCCGCTCACGGTGTTGCGCAATATGATATGGAGCGCTCCGTCGGGCATACGTTCCTGTTTGATGAGGACGTGTTCGTCGTCGTATTGCCGCAGTACCGATACATGCGGGGTATCAATGCGACCACGCCAGGTCTGCAATTGGACAGGCTCCCAGCGCTTCGACGTCACCGATGCATAGGCAGCGTCCATGATTGCGTTGACCACATATCCGTCGTAGAAGGTTTCCATCGGCGCCCGGTGCTGTTCATAGGCATCGAGCATGTCATGGAACATGGGCGTAAACCCGAGTGCTGCTTGTTCGTCACCCACAGGGAACATCCAACCGGTATCACCTTCGGCTTTTTCGGCGACATAGCCTTGCTGCCCGGTTGCCGTATAGAGTTCGAACCCCGTGCGTTGCCAATGATTGAGCCAAATGGTCCCTTCGGTGCCAGCCACCTCGTCACGCAAGTCCATGCCGCCGCGGAACGACCAGCTCACTTCGAACTGTCCCATGGCGCCGTTTTCGTAGCGCACCATACCGACAGCGTGATCTTCTGCTTCGATGGGATGGACTTGCGTGTCTGCCCAACACATCACTTCGACCGGACGAATATCTTTGCCAATAAAATTGCGGGATATTTCGATGCAGTGACAGCCCATATCGATGATTGCGCCACCGCCCGATTGGGTTTTGTCCCAGAACCATGCACGATGCGGTCCGGGGTGTTTTTCACTGCCCCGTGCCCACAACACCGTGCCGATTGCTCCTGCCCGGACCGATTCCAACGCTTTGAGCGTTTTGGGGGTGTACGTAAGGTCCTCGAGGTAGCCATGAAAAACGCCCGCGTCTTCGACTGCCTGGAGCATCCGGTATGCCTCGGCAGCGGTCCGACCCAACGGTTTGGTGCAGAGCACCCCTTTGCCGGCCTTGACCGCTGCCATGACTGCTTCTTCGTGCAGATGATTGGGCAAACCGATGACAACCAGCTCGGTAGACGGATCCGTGATTGCTGCATGCATGTCCGTCGTCGCATGCGGGATACCAAATTCCTGGGCAAACGCCTGCACCGACGCAGCGGTTCGGCTATAGACCGCTGTCACGCGATCTCGGCTCCGACCGGCATGCAAGGCCGTCGTATAGTTCCGACCAATCAACCCCGTACCGAGCATGGTAATGTTCATGTGTGCTCCTGACGTGACTAGGCCAATCCCAAATCGCGCTTCACCTGGTGAACGCCGGCGACCATGTTGACCAGCTTTTGTTTGGCAGCCCAGCGCGCTGTCTGGCTCAGACCACAGTCCGGGGCAAATGCCAGTCGGTCTGCAGGTGCATAGCGCAAGCAGGCACGTACCCGCCGTGCAATATCGTCTGGGGTTTCGATGTAATAGCTTTTGACATCGACAATCCCGACTGCGACATCGTAGTGTTCGGCAAGGGTAGCGATGGTTTCGAGCTCTGCAAATTCGCGACTGGCCATTTCGAGATGCATTTCGTCGACGGTCATCGCATAGAACGCCGGGAACATCGGTGCGTACTGGCGCGGTCCGACTGCACGGCCTTTGAAGTTACCGAAGCAGAGGTGGGTCGATAGGCGCGTTTTGCCGACGACCGGCGCAACCGTGCGATTGAAGATGTCGACGAGTCGGTCGGTATCTTCCTTGAAGGCATAGCAACTCATCGACGGCTCGTCGACGGTTAGTTCGGCACATCCTGCAGCCACGAGCGCTTCGAGTTCGGCACGTACCAACGGCAGGAGCGCCTCGGTCAGCGCGTATCGGCTCGGATAATCGGCATTGGGCAGCAGGCGGCCACTCAAGGTATACGGGCCAGGCACACTCGCCTTGAGAGTCGGGCCAGCAGGTGCAAGGGCTGCGAGTCGCTTGTATTCTTCGACAACACCGAGCCCACGCGGCGCTCGTAATTCGCCCGTGATTTGATGTTTGCCACGTTGGTCGTGAGCGGGCGGCCCGTAGCGGCGTGCACCGGCGTCTTCGCGAGCGATACCGTCGATGTATCCATAGAACGACAAATTGAAGTCGAAGCGGGTCTGTTCGCCGTCGGTGATGACATCGAGTCCGGCAGCCAGCTGATCCTGGATGGCGATCATGGCTGCGTCGCGCTGGAGCTCCGCTATGTCGTCTCGTCCGAAGGCCGCGAGGTTTTCGGCTGCGTGTTCGAGCCAGGCTGGGAAGGGATAACTACCGACGACCGTGGTGCGTAAGGGATTCGTCTTCATCAGTTCTCCTTTGTCGGTTGCATCCCATAGAGTGGTGCGATACGGGCACGGAATTCGTCGTAACTGGCGTCAAACAACGCAGCCGACGCAGCACTGCCGATCAGCGTACTGCTGGTCAACACCAACGGTGGCTGACCGCGTGCAGTAAGCTGTTCGGCAACGAGACATTTCAACATATTGACAATCGTGACATAGCCGATGGAAGAACCGGGGCCGACGGGCTCGGCAAGTCCATCAACAGTGACCATCGCATCACCGAGGGGTGAACAATTATCGATGGTGACATCAGCAATGTCCGTCAAGCGCTTTCCACTACTGTGCTTGATGGGTGAACCCGCACAGTGAGCCGCAGAAACGACAGCAATCACCGGCATACCACGTGCTTTTGCCCCCAACGCAACATCGATGACCACGCCATTGACGCCGCTGTTCGAAAAGACCAACATGCAGTCATGAGCGCCGAAGGTAAAGTTACGCAGGATGACTTCGCCGAACCCTTCGAGCTTTTCGAGGTACATCGCCTGGCGTTGCCCGTTGTTCCCCACGACTTGTGTGTGGTTGGTCAACGACAGCTCGATGATGGGATGAAATCCAGGGAAGCTGCCATGGCGCGGGTAGATTTCTTCGACAGGGATACGCGAATGCCCCGTCCCGAACATATGCGCCAACCCACCCGCGGCAATGGCGTCGGTACACATCGCGGCAGCCTGACGGATAGCAGGCAGCTGTGTTGTCCGTATGTCACGCAAGATCTGCTCAGCTGCACTCAAAAATCGTTCTGCGGGATCCGGGGTGTGCATCGTTTATTCCTCTCGATGGACTATGGAACAAGCTTCTGTGTCTGTTTGGTTTTGGCACTGAGGGCGGCGGTCTCGACAATCTGTTGCCCAATGCGGCAGGTCGCGACAGACAACGGCCCATGGATGGCAGCACCCGTTGTCAGATGGTGGATGAGATTTTGGATGGGATCTTGCATCGGTGCGAGAATTTCGTCGACGGGCAACACGTATCCCTCGGGGACTGCCCGGGTCTGCACGCGGATGGTTGATTCGTAATCGTACGAGGCAATCGTCCCATTGGTGCCGACAATCACAAAGCCACATTTGGGCTGTGGTTGATGGGTCCATGGATCGGTAAATGCACCCCAGCGCGTCTCGTACTTGGAGAGGCCCTTGGCATAGCGCGCCACGGTAATGCTGTGCTCGTCGACTTCGAGTCCGAACGGTTCGTCGACCACTGCCGTTACTTCGATGGGTTTGTCACCGTTGTGATACCACGTGCCCAGGGTTACGCCGTAGCCCAGGTAATCGAGCATCGAACCGCCGCCTGCGGCCTTCTTGTACCACCAGGCTTCGTTTTTGCGACGGGCGACTTCTGCTGCCGATACTTCGATTTTGTCGGCAACATGGTGCAATGGACCACGATTGCCGTCGTAGTAGTGCACTTCCATCACGGTACCGATCACCCCTTCGTCGATGAGGCGTTTGGCAGTAAGGTGTGGTGGGTACCACGCGAGTGGCCAATTGACGATCATTGTTTTGCCGGTTTTTTGCATCGCAGCAATCATGATATCGGCTTCGGCAAGGGTTGCAGCAAAAGGCTTTTCGACAAGGATATGGACGCCATACGGGGCGACTTTTTCGACCCATTCGCCGTGCGTTGCAGTGGCAGCGCACAGAATGACGATATCGGGCTTGATGGTGTCGAGGCACCGGCGGTAGTCAGTAAACACGCGGTC
>CAIPUQ010000353.1 GCA_903868295.1 uncultured Roseiflexaceae bacterium | reverse complement strand
GACCCAGCCAGGATTGCATGTCCACGAAGCGCCCACACCGGGTCGCTGAATACGCCATGTGACAACGCGGGGAAGATAAACCACAGTGCCGGAAACTCGTACCAACCGGATTGAAAGAAATTTCGTACGGTACCGTTTAAGATTTCGAGGCCAAACAATGCTGCGTTTACCTCGTCTCCTCCAATGACGGGAGCCGACTGGATACCATAAATGCGAATTGCAAACGCGACCACACCTACCGCGCCACTCGCTACCAGCCATCGCATCGGAACGGGAACACGTGGTAACGCTGCCAGTTTTATTCTCGGCTCCACCACGGTATACAAGGCAAGACAGACAGAGATGAGCCAACTCACATGCTGGAGTGTGTACAACTCATACTGATTCATTTGGGCAACATACCCGACTGCTGCACTATAGAGTGCCAATAAGGTGAGTCGGCCGATTATTTCATTTTTGATGTTGGTAGGGTACAATAACAGTGCAGCGATGGTTCCGAGCATACAAATTGCGATGAACGTGGTTGTGGAAACGTCTTGGGTAACCAACTGGAGCGGCAATACCAGCAGCAACAGCGATGCATACCGCATGCTGGTTTGTATTAGTTTCTTTTGCGTCACCACGATGCTGTCCTTGTATCAGTGCTTGATGTTCAATTATATGTCAGTGCTGTGTGTCGGCAAGCCCACTCAACGTACGAAGGTCTTTTGACGAAGTAAGAAAGCGAACCCACCATGTCAGAACTCAAGAATACCACCGAATCCGGCTTGCAGTATGTCGATCACGTCATCGGTACCGGTGTTGCACCCACAAAAGGCAAGCAAGTCACCGTGCATTACACCGGCACACTCGAAAACGGTAAGAAGTTCGACTCTTCGGTAGACCGCAAAGACCCGTTCACCTTCATCATCGGCGTAGGCCAGGTCATTAAGGGATGGGACGAAGGCGTCATGTCCATGAAGGTCGGTGGTCGACGTACGCTCACGATCCCTGCTGATTTGGGGTACGGCGCACGCGGTGCTGCCGGGGTTATTCCGCCCAATGCGACGTTGATTTTCGATGTCGAACTCTTGAGCGTGCAAGGATAAGAACTATGGCAACGCCATTTATCTTTTCGAAGGACATCGCGACTGCAACGACCATTCCCGCCGACTGGTACACAGACCCGGCGGTCCTCGAAGCTGAGAAAGAACATATTTTCTGCAAAACCTGGCAGCTTGTCGGGAGACTCGAACAGCTCCAGCGCCCAGGAGATTTCTTCACCTGCTCCGTCGTAGACGAACCGTTGGTGATTACGCGTGACACTGCAGGGACGATTTTTGCGTTTTACAATGTCTGCAAACATCGTGCGGGTGCCGTAGCCAACGGTCCGGGCCATCGCAAAACACTCCAGTGTATGTATCATGGCTGGACCTATGGTCTCGACGGAAAACTCATGAATACCCCTGAATTTGACGGTGTCGAGAACTTCGATCGCGACAAATTTGGGCTCACTCCCGTCCGTGTCGACACCTGGGGACCGTTTATTTTTGTCTGTTTAGACGAAGAGACGCCATCGTTACAGGACGTCCTAGGGGCAATCATCCCCGAAACCGTACGGATGAACATTGCCGAAATGGGCTTCTACAAGCGCGTCGACTATGAAATCAACTGCAATTGGAAGGTCTACGTCGATAACTACCTCGAGGGCTACCACATCCCAATTGCACATCCCGGATTGTTCAAGCTCATTGACTACAACGAGTATCAAGTCATCACCGAACGGTATTACTCCAAGCAGTATGCCCCCATTCGTGCCAAAGAAGACAATTTGTACCGTCGCAATCTCGAGAAAGACGAAGACGCACAGGCACTCTACTATTGGGTGTTCCCGAATCTGATGCTGAACATATATCCAGACAACATCCAAATCAACATCATTTTGCCGCTCGGACCAGAAAAGACCGTCACGGTGTTTGAATGGTACCTACGCGATGCAAAGCGTCCCGGTGTTGCTGAGGATTTTGCCAAAAATTTTGCATTCAGTGATTTGGTACAACAAGAAGACATCGAACTGTGCGAAACGGTGCAACGCCGACTCCGTTCGCGGTCATACACCACTGGGCGATTTTCGGTCCTCCGCGAGAACGGTGTGCATCATTTCCACAGCCTCATCTGCGAGCACCTCAATATCCCCATGGCCTAAACACAAAAATGACCCGGCGCATTCTCCATGCGCCGGGTCACGTTACCGGAAAAGACATGAAAACATCTCCACGCACACATGGTTTGCCACGGTTCGGCCATCTTATTGACGTCGGCATTCGCCCACTTGGATTCTTCACTGCGCTCCAACGAACGTATCCGGACCTCGTGACCGTCGACGTCTATGGTGGCGAATTCACGTACATTTCGCATCCAGACCTTGTCGAAGAGATTTTGGTAACACAGCAAAAAAAAATCCAAAAAGATGGATTTCTCAAACAACACGCAAAGCCCGTATTTGGAAATGGCTTGTTGGCGAGCGATGGAGAATTTTGGTTACGCCAGCGACGGATGGCTCAACCTGCGTTTCATCGCACCCGCATTGCTGAATACGCAGCCGTGATGTCACGTCATGCGGACACGACATTTGTCGCCATCTCCCCTGGCTCGTGGGTTGATATCCACCCAGTGATGATGCGTTTGACCCTCGACATCGTGGCCGAAACGCTGTTTGGGACGGTACACACCGATGCCAAGGAACGAATCGGACGAGCGCTTGAGACCATCATGGCGCATTTTGCAGGCGATTCGCTCTTGCAAGTGCTGGGGATGATTTTGCAACGTTCGCTCGATCCAGCCGAAGAAGCAGCATACCAAAACGCAGTGCAGACGTTCGACACGGTTATCGATGCGATGATCATGGAACGCAAACGGAACCCACAGGACGACACCGATTTGCTCGGGATGTTTTTGGCTGCACGTGACATAGACGAAACACCCATGTCGGATACACAGCTCAGAGATGAGTGCAAGACCATGTTCCTTGCGGGACACGAAACAACGGCATTGACATTGAGTTGGACGCTGTGGCTGCTGGCGACGCATCCAGAGATACAACAGACGCTCGCGACGGAGGTGGCATCGGTCATCGGCCAACGCGCACCAACAATTGAAGACATGGGGGCCCTCCCAGTCCTCGAGCAAGTCATCCGTGAATCGATGCGCTTGTACCCGCCTGCGTGGGTTATCCAACGTGAATCACTCGAAGCATTGACGGTAACCATAGGCGCAAACACATACACCATACCGGCCGAACACAACATCAGTCTCAGCCCTGCTGCAATGCACCGCGATCCGCGCTTTTTTGCTGACCCTGATACGTTTATACCCTCCCGCTGGACCCAGGACTTTATGGCACAACTCCCCAAATACGCGTACTTTCCTTTTGGAGGGGGACCACGGCTGTGCATCGGGCAACAGTTCGCAATGATGGAACTGACGTTGATCCTGGCACGTGCAATACAAGCAGGCACGTGGCAAGCAAAACGGATTCAACGAGTCGTTGCACAGCCTTCAATTACGCAACGGCCAAAATACGGTATATCGTTGCGTGTGCGCCCACATGCAAAATCCAGCTAGAAAATGATTCGATTTGAATCAATTGATTTTTTCATCACACACACTCAGCTCTCCGTTTTTCGTCATCTGAGTACGGACGCAGACGATGCACGTACCGGGGTACGAGTCATCAAGGCACCAAACGCTTTCGCACCTAATGTCACAACAGTACCCGAATTAAGTCCAATTACCGAGTTTGCATACCCTGCAGCAATGCCACGTATATCACGAATTCCTGCAGGTATCGTTCGTTGTCCGTGGGTATTCGTACCCCACCCAACGACTTTTGCTGCATTGGTCACCACCAGTGAATACTGCAAACCAGCCGTTACAGCAACAACCGGCGGAAGATCCCACGGAACATTCGTTTGGCCATACTGGTTTGCACCCCATGCAATGACTTTACCATCGCTTCTGAGCGCTAGTGCATGATCCACCCCTGCACTAATCGCAATAATTTCATAGGCAGCAGCAGGCACAGGGTAGAGGCGCATCGCCTTGCCCCATTGTTTGACGGTACCGTCGCCGAGTAATGCTAACGAATAGCCCCCACCTGCTGCTATCGCTTTGACATTCAACAGTCCGCTGCGCACATTCGCCTGACCACTGTCATTACGGCCCCACGCGATGACGACTCCGTTTTTGCGCAATGCGAGGCCATGTCCGACCCCAGCTGCGATTGCTTGCACACCGGTTTTGGCGGCTGGCGGCAACGCAGTCTGCCCGAACATCGGTGAACCCCAAGCAAAGACCTTGCCGGTAGAGGTCAACCCCATTGCATAGGTCGAACCCGCAGCGATCTCAACAAAAGAAAGCCGCGAAAGTGCAGGTGGAATGGTTGTTTGATTTTGCGTGTTTACACCCCACGTGACCAATTGTCCGTTCCCACGTAACCCCAGTGTGAACGATGCTCCACTTGCAACATCCATGAGGGCCAAGGGGTTTCGGGTGGGCGTTACCGTTGGGGAATATGGGACAAATCTGGCGGTGAGCGAGGGCAGTTCTGTGGTACCAGTCGCTGTCTGTGTCGCTGTTCCGGTATACCCGACCCTTACTGTGCGGGTCGGGATAGTCGTATCGGTATGTGTACTCGTTCTGACAGGCGTAGCAGAGAATGTTGGCGATTCGGGAACCACTGCGGTCTGACTCGTCGAATCAGTTCCAATAACGGTGTTCGTTCGTGTATATAGTGTCGGTACGATAGGAGTTCTCGTGCTTGTGTCGGGCAACGTCGCAGGATTTGTGGGCGTATGTGTATGCGTACCTAGTGCAGTCACGGTACCTGCGTCGACAGGTGTGGATGTTTGTGTGTCTGTCATGGTCGACGCCAACGGTACCGTGAGTGTCGGCGTGGGAGTCAAACTTGCATGCGATGTGGGGGTGTTGGTTTTGCTTGCAGAAGGAGAGAGGGTGGCAACCGTCGTTGGTGTTGCCGTCAACAATACCAGAGAACCGACACACGTGGAAGCATGTGTGTCACTGTTCGTGTAATCTGGACAGATCGTGTTGCCCCAGGTCACTGTGGTTAAAACGGTACTCCCAAAATTTGCATCCTGCAAATGCGCATCGATAAATGACACAGTAGTCAGTGTTGCACCATATAGATTTGCACCTGCGAAATGCGATCGGGAGAAATCGCTCGTTGTGAACGTTGCCCCTGCGTAATTCACACCCGCCCCTTGGACGTCAGTAGCCGTAACGCTGGTGTATGTTGCGCCCATAAATGAACTCTGTTCGAGATTTGCATGTGCCAAAGACACTGTCGTGAAGGTTGCGCCGTCGACAACGGCACCGGTCAACGTGGCACCAGATAAATCAACGCCTGACAAAGTCAAATTGGTGAGCTGTGCGTTGCTAAAGTCTATGCTGGTGAGCGTTTTGCCAGTCATCGTGGCGTTCCTCAAGATTGCGCCTGACGCGTTCGCGTATGGACCGAGCAGGTAGCCACTGAGTACAACCCAATGCATTGGTAAACTACTCGGGACACCGACAACCGCACCTGAGCGCAACCCACTGAGTTGCGTATTTGCCAGAATCGTACCACTGACATTCGCATGAGAGAGGTTTGCATTCCGGAGATCTGCACCCGTTAAATCAATTCCAGCTAAGTTCATCCCCCTGAGGTCGCATCCGGACAAATTTGCACCAGAGGTACGGAGGCTACAGTCCAGACTCGAAGCTCCGGCAATGTGTGCGCCAACAAAAAAGGGTATGCTCAACACGACAAGAAGAAAACGCAACTGTGAAATTCGAGACACGAAGGTCTACTTTCACAAATAGAAAACTGATGCTACGAGTTTTGGATTTAATATTATGTCTACTTACAGTATAGAGAACATGATTGTTCTCAGTATGAGCGTGCGCTACATGAGATATGAGAAAAAACGGTATTGTTCAAGTGTGCAGCATGTGCATTCGGATAGTATCCAGGTCAAATCTTTCCTGTTCTGCGGTATGTGAGACAGAGCATCAATCACAAAGCAGCAAAAACAATCACTCTGTGATTTGGCAGATGAGTGGATAGAGATTCTGTATGTCAAGTCCCGAAACGAACACAACAGTGAAATTTTACGTGCGTATCATCACGACTGCAGGTATCGACAACTGTGCTTGCCCCCGTTGTATGTTGACCGTGACAGTTGTTCCAATCCGCGCACGCGATAAATATTTGCGGACATCATAGCGGCGTGTGACTGGTTGGTCATCTAATGCAAGAATCGTGTCGTGGATTTGAAACAGCGATTGTGCGGTATTGATTTTTTGAACCGTGATGACTTGCCGTTCTGTGCCGTCTGGAGCCCACGATTCGGCAATGGAAATACCCATTGTCCCGCGCAGAATCGAGCCGTGTGCTATGAGCTCGGGCACAATATCGGTGACGAGTTCGGCTGCAATGGCAAATCCTATATTGTCTGCATCGGAACGACGCGCGACGTTCACACCGAGGACCGTACCAAGCGCATCCACCAACGGACCGCCCGAGTTCCCCGGGTTGATTGCAGCATCTGTCTGCAGGATTTCTTCGATGAATCCATCGCCATTCGGCAATTGTCGGGCAAGCCCACTGACAATGCCCATGGATACCGATTCGCGGTAGCGCAAAGGTGAACCGAGGGTGATACAGATCTCCCCAAGCCGAGCGGGGATGGTCCTTACGGTCAATGGGCGGCGACTTTGGTCGATATTGGTACACCGCAACACCGCAAGGTCGCATGCACGATCGACACCAACAATCGTCGCCTCTTGACTTTTTTGTCCCGAAAACTGCACTTGGAGCAACCGTGTAATGCCTTCGACCACATGTGCATTGGTGACAATGTGCCCTGCGCCGTCATACAGCCACCCAGACCCCATTCCACCACCCATGAGATTCGTCGTCATGCCCGAAACCGTCACCGTGGCGAGTCGGGTACGCTCGATGGTAGCAACGAGTTGGTCTGAAAAAGCAAGAAGTGCATTAGACATCTATGGTGTCCTCGGGGGCTTGTGATGTTTGCATCGTTCCACCAAATGTTGCCATGAGGCGATCATCGAGGGTATCGGCAATGAATCCAACCGTCTCGATGGTGCCGACGAGATGTGCCGGCGAAAAAGCTTCGATGGGGATGGAACTTTCCATCACCACATAATCATTCAATGCAAAGATGCGCCCGCACGGCAAGTTGATGTTGATGTGGTTGAGTGTTTCATAGAGTGCAGGGGTTGGTTGGATCTGCTGCAACACCACAGCAAACACACGAATCCCCAATGGTTCGGCCTTTATGGTGAGAAAAACCTTGCTGCTTCCGAAGGGAATCTGCAAGTCACCTTCTTGTGTCATACGGACGTCTTTGGTCGAGGCATTGCTCTTGAGGACTGCCGTTACCATGGCCAACAGATTTAGCAGCGGGTTCGCTTGTTCTTGAGGGTTGTGCTGTTGCGTAGGAGCCGATGGAGTAGTGACCGAATGATGCGGTGGGGTACGAATCTGGTCAGCGCTTATTTCGCCGAGCGTGATGAACTCGGCCAACACAACCTGGCGCAGTCCCGCAGAATTGCGGCATGACTGCAGATACTGCAGTTCGTGATCAATGGATGTGTCACCGATGTTCCGTGCTCGTAACGCAGTGGCAATGCGGAGTGCAGCGGGTTCGTCATGAAAAAGCCACGTATCGAGCAACACGTTCCAGCCACGCTGTATAAAATCGGTTTTGGGGCGCATTCCAAAGACCGTTTGAAAGGATGCAGGGTGTGCTGAGGGCAATGCAAGGTGGCGCGCAAGTTCTGTTCTGAGTATCTCTGGGATATTTGCCCATTGAAATCGAAAACGTGGCATGTTTCCCCTTTCCACATGCGCCGCAACCTCAGTCATTCTCGTTTGGAAGTCACAGTAAATTCTGTCTCTATCCCAACACGAAATGACGAATCAGCGCAGGTCATCTGACGATATAGTAACACAGCCACCTGCCAGACAACCGGGTCATACTGGGTTAGGAGTGCATGTTGCTACCCGCACATCACCGTGTCACGCGCACTCCCACAAGAGCGAACGCTACTGATCTGTGCGGGTAGCCTCAAAAAGACGCCATTTTGATGCATGCAACAATGGGAATACTGCACACTTACTGTGATTGGGGTTTCGCCGCTCCGCTGCGCAAGATACTCCATGCGCCGACCAGCACCACAGCACCAATGGCCATAGCACAACCGATGCTGAGTATGTCAGGTGAGATAACTGACTGACCACGCCATGCCTGCCATATTAACAAACTCGTTACTGCGGTATACGCTATCCCCACGAGTTGAACCAGTTGCTGGTGTTGGGTTGGGGTGTTCCGACGAAACAAGCGGCCAGAAATCAACAACAATGCAAACACGGGCACCACTTGGAGTCCATGGAGCCCGACAAAATGACCAACACGCAAATCGCCTGCCACGGTACTCCAGCCCACAAACGGTAATCCCGGTCCACCATCATCGACACCGACACTGTGCGCGCCGTAGCTCGCTGGGGCTTTCTGATCAACTTGCATCGTCCGCAGCTGCGATGGTGAAACATTGACCGATGTCATCAATACGCCAGCAACCATACCAACAACGGCTATTCCAAGCCCCCACCCACAGGCAATCCGGATGATGGTGGGTATCGCCTTATGGAAGAGCACGACACACAAACAGATGATATTTGCAGTTGCCAACATGCTGATAAATGTCGCCATGAGGGAGTAAATTGTTGTGTCGAGTGGCGTGCTGATGTTGTAATGGCTGATGGTGCCACGGGCAACTTGCAGCGTTATGAGGCTTGTTTCGATCAGTAACGACACCGCGATGGTCCAGGCGGCCAGTTTGTACCAGCGTGATGTGGTAGGCAACAACGTGGCAATCCAGGCAATACTGCCAGCATAGACAGCCGACGAAATTGCGAACTTCAGGGGCTTGACCCACCCATTCACACCGTTTAATTCAAGCGGATACATCAGATACAACAGCGTCACAACGGGAATAATGAGAACATGCCAGAGACAGATAACCATCAAAATCCGTTGGTGTTGCCAGAGTGTGCGAATTAGTGACATGACTGCCCTTTCAAGATCGTGATGTTATTGAGAGGAACGCTACGATTGGCGTATTGAACACATGCGTTGCCGAAAAGCCTCGTCATGTGCCCATGTGGCACAGCACTACTGCGCATCCAAAAAGCCAAGACTACGATGCTATGCCATTAACAATTTGACTCATTCGGGTGCCTTTCTGCCACAGTGTGTGCAAATCCTCGTTGCCATGCATCAAGCGTCATGCGGATCAGGGTATAGTCGACTGGCGCATTCCGCTGCGTGGTTAATGCCAACATTGCAATACCATGCACCATCTGCCATGCAGACAACGCAATCTGAAAAATGCCATAGTTTGGCTTCACGTCACAGTAACCAGCGTCGACGAGGGCGTGAATATGGCTATGAATAACCATGAATGCTGGACTACGCAGGAGTTGGCTTTCGAGCGATTCTGTGGGGTTATCAATGCGCTGATTACCTGCCATCGAAAACATGAGCAAGAAATAATCGGGATTGGCGAGGGCAAATCGAACATATTGCACACCGCATTCACGAACAGCGACGCGAGGATCTGATTCTGTAGGATATTCGCGCAATGCAACAGTTAACTTGGTGAAGCCTTCGTCACAGGCCTCCTCCAAAATGGCATCTTTGTTTGCGTAATACTCGTATATGCTTGCGGGACTGTAATCGATAGCATCTGCGATGCGCCGAATAGAAAGTGCCGCTACCCCTTCATGATGGATTATTTCGACGGCACTTTTGATAATTGCTTGACGAATGCGTGCATTCCGTCTCGTGCGTGGTTTGGCGATTTCCATTGACAGCCTATCAATTACCGAACACCGTTCAGTAAATATATCAATGTTCAATTATTGTGTCAAACGGTGGGTATGCATCGTCATGATCGATGTGTAGACTTAACAGGGAAATGAAACGAAAATTATTATGTAACTCAACCAAAACATCGCTTTTTCGACACAGCAAAAGCCATACGGACGCATGTAGGCGTGCTAGTTCGGCACACCAAATGGATACGTAAGTGCAGACGAGAAGTACGCAGTACACAAAAAAACCGTGCCCTGGCGCTGAGCGCCAGGGCACGGTTGGTACTAGGAACGCATGTCGATGGCTGTCGATGAGAGTGGGGGCAGGGTAATGGTGATGCCCTGAGCGCTCGATTGGACAGGAATTTCACGCGAGGTGACCACACCAGGGTTTTCGTAGGTGTTATGGGCTTTGGGGTCCGTCCCATAAATCGACTCAGCGCGCACCGCCTGCACTGGGGCTTGCCCATCAGCGTACGAAATAGTAACGGTGATGGACTTGTCGAGACTCCGATTCACCACAAAGCAGGAACCCGTGTTGGTCGTTGCATCCCACGACGCGGCAACATCGAGCATGGGTACATCGCCGTACTTCGCAGTGGGTGTGGTGGCCACACTCACAAACGAGTCAAGCGAAACCCCTTTTGCACGCGTTGCATGCATCTTGAAGGCGTAGTAGATGCTTTGGAGGAGCATTGCATCTTTTTTGGTCAAGATGGGTGCTATGACGTTGACCATTTGTGCCATACAGGCCATTTCGAGGACATCGCACTTGCGCATGAAGACATTCATCCATTGCGATACGACAAGTGCGTCTTCGAGGTTATACACTTCCTCGATGAGGTGCGGACGTTCCGTCCACGAGCCATCCATGTCGGAGTCTAGCCGTGCTTTATACCAAACGTTCCATTCGTCCCATGACAGTTTGACCATTTTGTCCGAACGCTTGAGTGCTTTGACATAGCGTATGGTGGATGCGAGCGTTTCGATATATGCTTCGAAATCTACGGACAAAGCCAAAAAGGACGGTGTGTCGTTTTTGGTATTCGTAGCGTAGTAGTGCATCGACAACACATCGACAAGATCGTAGCAGTGTTCGAGAATCGTCCGATCCCAGGTGGGGTAGGTGGGCATGTCATTGGACGATGATCCTGCCAACACCAGTTTGATAGACGGATCGTGCCACTTCATGATTTTGGCGGCTTCGCGGGCTTTTTTGCCGTAATCGTCGGCATTGAGGTGGCCGATTTGCCAAGGTCCATCCATCTCGTTACCCAGACACCACCAGGTGACACCCCACGGTTCTTTACGACCGTTGGCTGCCCGCATATCTGACCAATACGTACCCGTTGGCGCATTCACATATTCGACATAGTTACCGGCAGATTGGATTGTCCCGGTACCGAGATTCACACCGAGCATGGGTTCAGAGCCGAGATATGCACAGTAGTCCATGAACTCGTGGGTACCGAATTGATTGGTTTCGGTCGATTTCCAGGCGAGATCACGTTTTTTGGGTCGTTTTTCTTTGGGGCCGATGCCATCAGTCCACTCGTAGCCACTGAGGAAGTTGCCGCCCGGGTAACGCATGATGGTCACACCCATCTCACGGAGCGCATTGCGCACATCGACACGAATACCGTCGGCGTCTGCGTGGGGTGAACCAGGCTCATAGATACCTTCGTATACACATCGACCCATGTGCTCGATGAAGCCACCGAAAATATTCGGCGAAATGGTACCAACCGTTCGACGACGATCCAGCGAGATGCTGGCACGAAGCTGCTCTGCCATGTGTCTTCCTCGACTCTCGTATATAGCGGGTGCGTATGGCTATCATACCGCAGAATGCACAAAAAAACCGCAGGCAGATGCCTGCGGTTTTGTGTAGATACTACGCGATTTGTCGCTTGCGCATCACGTCACCGACACGATCGGTGAGCCACCAGAGCAACAGCAGTCCAGCCAACGATTGCGCGGCATACGTCGCCGCAGTGACAAGGAGCGGTGCCTCGGCTAGGAGACCTTCGGTTGCGTAAATGCCTTGTTTGACCGCAACACCATACAGGGCCCACGCAATCACCATGCCATATGCGGTGTCTCGTCGCAGCACGCGTTGCGCGAGTGCCAAGACCACAGCGACACCGACAAGCACGACAGCAAAGAGAATCGACACCTCGTCGGATGGGGTAACGCCATTATCAAACAGCACAACCGATGCATTCACCACGGTTGCGACGCTGATCCAACCGAGATAAATGTGAAACGGGAGATCGACACAAAGACGTTCGGCGAATCGTTTGGCGGGTATTTTATTGAACGTGTTTACGGTGAAAATCAATGTGCCCAACAATACCAACATAATCGGCAGCGTAATGGCGACGAACTGGTAATGCCAAAAAACAAGCCACAGGGTATTGGCAATGCTCCCCACCACAAACCACCAGCCAATCGTGCGCATGCGTGCATCATCACGATTTTTGGGCAATGCTTGCCAAACGGTGTACGCAATAAGTCCAGTGTAGATGAGTCCCCAGACACTAAACACATAGCCCGCTGGGACAAAGCGAATGAGGAAACTGTCAGACAGTTCTGCCGTCGTTTTGTTGTTCAACGGCAATGTCGTTGCCAAAGAGTTCACGGTCAGCGTCACAATGGTCACAATGATAATCGAGATTTGGCGAAAGACGTCGCGGTTCATAATCACTCCAATTACACTTCCGATGAATACTTCCACACGGATTTCATCGTCCGAATGAGTTCTATCCCACTGGCAACACTCGTTGCGGCACCGTCGCCCGTGTTCATGACAGAAACAAGGGCTTGCGCGACAAGCTTGGGACCAGCTACCGTTGCGACGGTGCGGATGGCAGCCTGGACGGTAGCCATGTCGGGGCCGTTTGGTTCGGCAGTCATGTGGTTCGGCACATAGCGGATATCAAGGATATCCTCGTCGATGTGCAGGTAGATATAATCGCACTGAGCCACAAGTGCCTCCATCGCACGATGCAAGGGTTGTTCTGCACAGGGAACAACGGTGACATCGGTTGATTCAATCAGTGTGCGCTCTTTGGGATCGAGATTACGCACATCGACCATCACGATGCGCTCGGTGGGCAGCGGTACGGTGATTCCAGCGAGCGTTCGCCAGTGCGGCAGGGTCAGACCTGCACAAACCGCAACAGGCATCCCACCCAACATGCCGGACAAGGTTGTTTTGGATGTGTTGAAGTCGCCATGTGCGTCGAACCAGACCAAACCGATGCGTGCCTCTGCTCCATGTGCGGCCTGTAATCCGCTGAACACGCCTGTCACATGGGTGCAATCCCCACCAATCAGAAACACCTGTTCACCGCGACGTCGCGCGGCTGCAACGTCGGCTGCAATGCGCGCATTGTACATACCGATGTTTGTGGGGATATCGGTACTTTCTGGAATTCCCTCCATGTGGGGTGTGGTGATGACGACCGGAGGCGTTCCGTCAGCAAAGATACCTGAGTTGAGTAATGCATCGACACTGCGTTCGTCATTATGACAAGCAGTGGCATTGCGGTAGCGCACGCCGACCAGTGCATACATAGCGCATGTTCCTTCGCACAATTCAAAACTAACCGGTATACTGCATTATATGCTGAGATTCACGTAACGTTCAGTTTTTGTTCAGTTTTCGCACTACACTGCGTAGATTTGAGGGTCGTTTGCAGGCATCACGAGGGTTGGGACTACTCAATGCTGTTCCTGCACCCATTGTGGTACTCGGGGCGGTTATCTCTGTCCAATTTGGTGCCGCATTAGCCCGTGGACTGTTCCCCCTGGTAGGACCGGCGGGTACCGTGTTCCTCCGGTTGAGCGTTGCCATTATCTGCTTGTACCTGCTGCTGCGTCCGGATGTTTTGGGACTATTGCGAAAACAGCCGTGGCTTATCGCAGCATTCGGGGCGACGATAGCGCTCTCGACGGTCTTTTTTTATATCGCTGTGTCGCGGATTCCGCTTGGAGTAGCGATAGCACTCGAGTTCATCGGACCGTTAATTGTGGCATTGCGAAACAGTCGTCGGCTGCTCGAACGTGCGTGGGTCGTCTTGGCAGGTGCCAGCATTGCACTGCTTGTTCCTGATATTGGCACATCCCTCGATGGGTGGGGAGTGGCAGCAGCGCTTGTGGCCGCTCTGTTTTGGGGACTCTACATTGTTCTGGCCCCACGCGTCGCTGCGGTCGCCGCTGAATACGACGGTTTAGTCGCAGCATTGTGCGTCGCATGGCTCATCCTGTTGATACCTGGTGTCTGGCAGGGTGGGGCTCAGTTGCTTACGTTTCATGTGCTGTGGCAAAGTCTTGTGATGGGGATCATGGCCGCTGTCATCCCCTTCACGTTTGATTTCAATGCGCTCAAACGGCTCCCGCCGCGCGTATATGGTGTGCTCGTGTGTAGCGAGCCAATTGCCGGCGCAATAGTCGGCTTTCTCGTTTTAGATGAGCGCTTGACACTGCCAACCCTCGGCGCAATCGTGGGTGTCACCATTGCTTCCATCGGTTCCACTTTGACTCACACAGAGGTGCCCCATGAGTAGACAATTCGCGCCCATACGTATCGCCGATTGCAGCCAAAATGGACAGCAAGACAGCTATATCATTACCACCAAGGCTATCGACCGACTTACCAGGGATGATAACCGGGCGGTCCTCGAACAAAACCCCGATGCACTCGTATACGCACAACAGAGCGCTCAACGCCATGCAGCAGGGACACCACTCAGTATCTATGATGGGCTACCGATACTCATCAAAGACAATATTGACACAGGCGATCGTATGCAAACGACCGCTGGAAGTGCAGCGTTATTG
>CAIPUQ010000352.1 GCA_903868295.1 uncultured Roseiflexaceae bacterium | reverse complement strand
GGTATGCCACCCCCGAGACACGGATTTTGGTCCCCGAAGGTCAGACCATGTCAATTTATGGATACGACGTTGCCTTCAACGGCTGGCGTAGGGATGCAAAAGGCCAAGGCGTGCTGGACATGAATGTCACGCGTGGTGGTCGGGTGACCTCTGCCACACCGATGCTCTACTTTAACCCACGCATGGGCGCCACGATGGCAACGCCGTCGGTACGCAGCGATCTCTATCAAGACATGTACATCTCGCCGGTCGAGTATCAACCACCGTTTGACCGCAACATCGCTGACCTGAACCAAGGGCAAACCAAGGAAGTCGGCCCGTACACCATCACGTTCAATGGATTCGTTGTGCCGACTGACAAAACGACCGACAAGGCAGATATCAGCGCGAAGCTGACGATTGGCTTCGAAGGCAAATCTTACGACATTACGCCGGGTATCATTATTCTCGCCAACGAAACAGATCCTGCCAAGGCGGTCCAAGAGATGCCCGTCGACCTGCCCGGTGGCTATACTGCCTCGATGGCTGCGTTTGATCCTAACCAAAAGCGCGTGATTGTGCGGGTCGGTGGGTTGAACTTGCCGGTGGATCCTGCTCGTGCGGTTGTCACGGTTACGGTCAAGCCTGGGATTGTGTTGGTGTGGGCCGGGATTATCATTGCAGTGTTGGGTGGCGCCATCGCCGTGGTTCGCCGCCAGCTCGAAGCAGGTCAATTGACCTTGCCGTCGTTTAAAGCAGCACTCGCCAAACTTGCGTTCTGGCGTCGTGATGGGTCTGTACCTGCATAATCAGCATCACTGTCGATAAAGGGAAAACATGGTCGATTACTACGCAGTCTTGCAAGTCCCCCGTGATGCCGATACTACGGCCATCGACGAAGCATATACCCGATTGAGTCAGGCCTACGATCCAGCGGTGCTCGCTGGGGTGTCGGACGAGCTGATTGCCCTTGCCCAGAAACAGCTGTTTGCACTCAATCAGGCACGGACTATCCTGTCGGACCCCACCCTGCGGGCAGCATATGACGCAGGATTGACACAGGTCGTCGCAAAAGCACTGCCTTCGGCCGAACCGGTGCTTGATTTTCAACCGCTGCCCCCTGCCGGGGCACGTGAGCGGATCCCCGGGTATGTGACCGAACCGGTGTTGACAACGAGTACCGTAGCACCACTGCCAAACCGCACGATGCCGTTGTTCTTTGCGATTACATTGCCGCTGCTGATTGTGCTCGTGGCATTCGTGTTGACGGATGGCGGCAAGCGCGTGGCCCCGAGCAATGATACGCCGCCGGTAGAATCGGTGCAGAGCCAACTCGACCAGTTCGAGGCTGCCATTGCAACGACCAAACTTGCCACTGACACGGATCCCGGCAATGCTACTGCGTGGATCGAATACGGCAACATGCTGTACAACAGCGTCCAAATCGTGCGCGAAATGCAGCCCAATAGTCCGGTGTACATCGACCGCATCGAACGCTGGCAGATGGCCGCAGTGGCCTACGAAAAGGCCATGGTGCTCTTGCCGGACAACGTCGTGGTGGCGGCAGACCATGGCGCAGCACTGTGCTTCTATGGCAATGGTGTAGGCGACAAAAAGAGTTCCAATGCTGGGCTCCAGCAGATGCGCACCGTCATCGATGCCGTCCCCGCTGAAGAGCGTTCGCGTGTGCGGATGAACATGGGCTATTGTTTGGCCCAGAACACCCCTCCGCAGATTGAGGATGCCCGTGCTGTCTGGCAGTCGGTGATTGACTCCGAAGCCAAAGACTCTCCTATTGCCATTCAGGCTGCCAAATTGATTGCGCAGTACCGCTGATGCGGGATGCGTGTTGAGAGAGCCCATGTCGCAGAATTATTACGAACAATTAGGCGTCCCAATGGATGCCGATGAGGCGACGATACGAGCAGGTTGCGACGCCGTCTGTGCCCGCTATCGCGCCGACTGGCTCAGTGATCCGGGTGGGACCGTCGGGGTAAGCGCCGCTACCCGGATCCGCGAGCTCGAAGCGGTCCGCGATCTGTTGCTCGATATTGTGCAACGGACCGAATACGACCGCACGCTCGGGGTTCGAATCCAACCAGTGCCGACAAGCGGTCGCCGTGGTGGTGCGAATCGCGAAGTCTGGATGGTCGTATTAGGTGGGTTCATTGGGCTCGTTGTCGTCGCAATCGTTTGGATGGTGAGTGCTCGGTATGCGGCACCATTGATGCCCGCGGCAGCCGAGACAAACCGGCCTGCACCTGATTTTACGCTCTCTACTATCGATGGAAAAACACTGCGTTTAAATGATTTACGTGGTAAAATTATTGTGGTAAACTTCTGGGGAACCTGGTGTATTCCGTGCAAAGAAGAGACGCCTGCGCTCCAAGCAGCATACGAGCAGTTGCGAGGGCCGGATGTCGAGTTTGTCGGAATTAACTTACGCAACCAAGAAGAGCTCGGTGCACCCGGCGATGCAGCAGTCCAGTCATTTGTCGATGAATACGGGGTAACGTACCCAATCGTGTACGACAGTGAAGGCGATGTATCCCGCCAGTACCAGATTTCGCCGATTCCCGTGAGTTATTTTCTTGATTCACAGGGCAATATTCGGTACGTGTATGTCGGCACATTGACAACCGCTGATGTTGTCGCCTTGGTGCAGCGATTACGCGATACCCCATAAAGTGAGGGCACATGACGGTCCAACAGAACATCATGGTCGTAGACGACGAGCCAGGTCTGCGGAAGTTACTTAATCTGCTGTTTACCAACGCGGGCTATCGAGTCCACGAGGTGTCAAGCGGTGCAGAATGCCTGCAGAAACTCGGCGAAATTCATCCGGATTTGGTTGTGCTTGATGTGATGATGCCCGAGATGGACGGACGCGAAGTGTGCGCACGCATCCGCGGTGAAGGCAACCAAGTTCCTGTGTTGATGCTGACCGCGCGGACTCAATCACGCGACGTCGTGCTGGGGCTTGATTGCGGGGCTGATGACTATCTGGCCAAGCCATTCGACATGGACGAATTGTTGGCACGGGTACGTGCATTACTCCGCCGAGCCCAGGGGACGCAACGCACACGTGTCGTCGGCATGGGTGAAATAACCATCGACATCCAAACACGGGTCGTCAAAGTCAAGGGTGAAGTGGTAGAATTAACCCCGACCGAGTATGCACTATTGGCTGTGCTGGCAGAACATGCGGGTACTGTGGTGCGACATGATACACTACTCGAAGCGGTCTGGGGCCCGAATTCACAGCACGATCAAGACTACCTCAAGGTCTATATGTGGTACCTGCGCCGCAAAATCGAACCCAAGGCCGGTCGCAACCCACGATTATTGTTGACAGAATGGGGCGTCGGCTATCGCATGGTGCAGTAGGCAAAAGGGGATGCGATGATAGTCAACGGTGCGCCGATGCGTGTGGTGGTCAAGTTGGGTACCAACGTCCTCACCGCTGGGTCGACCCGCCTCCATCGACCACGTATGGTCGATTTTGTGCGACAGTTGGCGGCGTTACGTGCAAAGGGTCATGAAGTCATTTTGGTCACGTCCGGCGCAGTTGCTGCCGGGCGTGAGTGTTTGTCGATGCAAACGCGCTCACGAGATGTCGCCGAGAAACAAATGTTGGCCGCAGTCGGTCAATCGTTCATCATGCATCTCTACCAGCAAATGTTCGAACTATACTCAGTACCGGTGGGCCAGACGCTCCTGACCAAGGCCGACATCGGCGATCGCAGTCGCTATCTGAATGCTCGTAACACGTTGCTGACCTGCTTTGCCCATGGGGTCCTGCCCATCATCAACGAAAACGACGCGGTCGCAGTCGACGAAATCAAAGTCGGCGACAATGACAATCTATCTGCGCTGGTTGCAAATTTGGTCGATGCCCACGTGTTGCTGATTTTGACGGATATCGATGGGTTGTACACTGCCGACCCGCGCAGCAATCCAACAGCGACGCTCATCGAAACCGTCGATGCAATAACCCCTGAGATATACGCGCTCGCGGGCGGAACCGGTAGCGTTCGTGGCACCGGCGGCATGATGACAAAGATTCAAGCAGCGGATCTGGCAACCCAGAGCGGCATCGATGTGGTGATTGCACCAGGCGCGCTGCCCAATGTCATCGAGCGTGTCGTCGCCGGTGAACGGATCGGCACGCGTTTTCCTGCACGCGTCAACCACCGCGAAGGGCGCAAACGCTGGATTTTGGCCGAGACCGTGCGTGATTGCAAAATCATCATCGATGCAGGAGCTGCCGCAGCGATGACGACGGCAGGCAAGAGCCTCCTACCCGCGGGTATTGTTGCGGTCGAAGGGGACTTCGAACGTGGTCAAACCGTGCGGATTTTTACGCAACAGCGTGAGGTAGCGCGTGGTTTGTCGCTGTACCATTCGGCAGATGTACGGCGCATCATGGGTCAGAAGTCGACGGCAATCGCTGACATCCTCGGGTACACCTATGGCAGCGCAGTGGTCCATCGCGATGATATGATAGTGGTAGCACCCGACGAAGTGAGTACCACATGACACACCCCGATATTTTGCAAATGGCTCAGCGTGCCCGTCGCGCTGCCCGTCAGATTGCCAAAACGACCACTGCCCAACGCAATGCTGTACTTGCCCGAATACAGGTGCTTTTGTCTGACGATGCGCACCAACAGACGATTTTGGCTGCAAATGCCATCGATGTGAGCCGCGGCGAAGCCGCTGGTCTGCGGCCCGCACTGCTCGATCGGATGCTCCTCACTCCGCAACGCCTCGCGGCGATTGCCAACGATATCGGCACGGTGATTGCCCTCCCCGATCCGGTCGGTGACGTGTTTGAGCGCGGTACGCTACCGAACGCACTTGAATGGTACAAAGTCAGGGTGCCCATCGGAGTTGTCGCTGTGATCTACGAGGCCCGCCCGAATGTGACCTTTGATGTGGCGACGCTCTGTATTAAATCGGGCAATGCGGCTATCTTGCGGGGCGGCAAAGAAATCAGTCAATCCTGTGCTGCTGTGGTGAACCTGCTCCAACAGGCGTTGGCCGATTGTGGCTTGCCCGGCGATATTTTGCAGGCTATTACCGACCCAGATCGGTCACTGGTCGAACAGTTGTTAAAACTCGACACGTACGTCGACGTCGTTATACCCCGTGGTGGAGCCGCTCTGCATCGGTTCTGCGTCGAACACGCAACCATGCCAGTCATTGTGGGGGGCATCGGCATTGTTCATGCATACATCGACCATAGCGCCAATCCACAGTTTGTCACCGACATTGTGGTGAATGGCCGCGTGCAACGCCCGAGCGTCTGTAATTCGCTCGATGTGCTGTTGTTCGAACGCGCCGGCGCTGCCCAAATGGTCCCATTGGCAGCCCGTGCCTTACTGGCACACGGCGTCGAGCTACGCTGCGACCCCGATGTGCTGACGTTGCTCGCAGCGCACGGGATTGGTGGACCGCATGTCGTTCCCCTCGGTGACGGTGACTACGATACCGAATACATGGCGTTGATTGCTACGCTGCATATCGTTGCGGACCTCGACGCCGCACTCACGCACATAGCCGAGCACGGCGGTCATACCGAGGTGATCCTCAGTGACCAAGCCGATGCCATTGCGCGATTTGTGCGGGAGGTCGACTCGACGGCGGTCATGGTTAATGCGTCGACGCGCTTCAATGACGGTGGCCAATTAGGCCTCGGCGCCGAGATTGCAATCAGCACCCAAAAGCTCCATGTGCGTGGACCGATGGGTCTGCGCGAACTCACCACGTACAAGTGGGTGGTAACAGGGAGCGGGCAGATTCGCTCTTAAGCGCCCGGGTTTGCCAGGCGCTTGATGCATCCTGGATCTCGCAGTACCCAGCTGCCGATTTGTACCGTCTGGGCACCTGCGCTCAGACAGGCGTCAGCGGTGGGTGCGTCATGAATCCCCCCGCACGCACTGATCTGCATGCTGGTCTCGGGAGCGATGCTCTGGATGAGATGGAGCGTCACCGCACCAAATGTGGGGCTGAGGATGCGACCAGTCGCAACAGCGACAGGAGCACACAGTGTGATGCCGTCTATGCCCGCTGCGGCACAGTGCGCAACTATCGGTAGCAACGAGCGCGCATCGCCGAACGGGAGCTTGACAGTCAATGGCATATCGCAGCGCGCCCGCAGCCGCGGCAAGAGTGCACCGAGGTCGACATGGATGTCGGTCATAGCGAGTTCGAAGCCGGCAATCCCTTCGACCTGATTGAGCTCGCGGATGCACTGGAGTACGTCGACATCGTCACTGCTGAGTGATACGATGACAGGGATATCCCATGTTGCCCAGACCGCGGTACAGCGCCGGCCGACCCAATCGAGGCCGGGATCGTGCCATGGTTCACCATAGATAACCCCCGCACGGTGTTCATAGAGGCGGTTTGGTCCGTCTGGACTCCGCCCTGCGGCAGTAATCGTCGGGGTAATCAACGCCGCCGGTGCAATAGCCGCTATCATGGCCGCACTATGGATACCGAACCCGAGGCTCCCTGCCGCGGCAATGTATGGATGTGCCAGTGTGATGGCATATGGGTGGTGGGGAGCGTATTCGACCATTGTGACTCATTCACTAGAAGGATAACCGTCAGTGCCTACAGTATACCGTGTGCTCATCGTTGGCTTGGGGACCGCAGGGCGTGGCTTTGCGCAGATTGTGCACGAACAAGGCGCACGTATCGCCAAACAGACCGGCGCAGAAATCCGCGTGGTCGGTGTCGTCACTGCTCGTCGTGGCAGTGCATATGATGCAAAAGGGCTCGATCTCGGTGCCGTGTTGACTGCCGAGAAGCTCCATTCCTTGCCGACCGCCGTAGCAGATGATGCATTGACCATGATTGCCACCCGCAGTGCCGATGTGATGGTCGAGCTCACGCCCACCAACCTCGAGAGCGGCGAACCTGCGACGAGCCACATCACGGCTGCGCTGAATCGCGGGATGCATGTCATCACTGCCAACAAAGGCCCCGCTGCACTCCACCTCACCGCATTACGTGCACTGGCCGCCCAAAAGGGATTGTTTTTGGGGATCGAAGGTACCGTGATGGCCGGTACCCCGTCGTTGCGGTTGGGGTGGAGCAGCTTGGCTGGTGCAGATATCACCCGCGTCCGTGGCATTGTCAACGGAACGACCAATTACATCTTGACGCAGATGGAGCAAGGCCTCGACTATGCGGCTGCGTTGGCTGATGCGCAGAAAATCGGCTACGCCGAAGCAGACCCGACGGGCGATGTCGAAGGTCACGATGCGGCTGGCAAAGCAGCAATCCTTGCCAATGTGTTGATGAACGCAGGCATGCGGCCGTCCGACGTTGCGACAACCGGCATAACCAGGATTTCGGCGGCTGATGTGGCTGCAGCGCAGGCGGCAGGTGAACGCTGGAAGCTCATCGCCGAGGTCAGTCGTGGCCCCGATGGTATCAAAGCGTCGGTCCAACCGATGCGTTTGCCCAACAGCCACCCCCTCGCCGGCGTCGCCGGAGGGACCAACGCACTCACCTATACGACGGATTTCGTCAACGATGTGACGATTATTGGTCCTGGGGCGGGGGCGTTGTCGACGGGTTTTGCGGTTGTTGGAGATCTGCTTGCGCTGCACCGCGGCGAACGCGAACGCGCCAGTACATAAGCCCCGTCAGAGTCAGCGCTATCCCTGGGATGAATATCCACGGCATACTCAGGTGGTAGCGCGCACCGAGGGTATAAAACAAGCCGCTGGTTACTACAATACTAAACAGAAACATCGTTGCAAGCAGCTCGATGGTACTCGTTGGTTTGATCATGTCGTGCTCCATCCGTACGGTGCATCGGGCATCGTACGGTTCTATTATACGACCCCGAGGTGCACCGTTGGACATCCACACAACGCCATTCGAGACACAGATGCTCCGCGCTGCCACGGTGTTTGTGGGTCGCTGGAGTGAACTCCAACTCTTGATGCATGCCATAGACAAACGTCGCCCGGTCCTCGTCGTCGCCCCGCCCCGGAGCGGCAAGTCGTCGTTGTTGTTTCACGCAGTGGCAGCGGGCGGAATTCTGCTCGATCACGACGACTTGCCCGCGTTTTACCTGGATATGGCCGAGTTCCCCGATTACGAAGCCGTCGAAACTACCATTGCCGAAGCATTCGCACCCCCCGGGACGCCATGGCTCCAGGCGATACTTCGCCCTGCTACTGCACCGTTGCTGGCGTTCGACAACACTGATGCCCCGCAGTTCGCCCCCCATCGTGATGCGTTTATGGCGCAGTTGGCCAACGAATGTGCCGCTGGCAGACTGCGGGTGATTGCTGCTGCCAGCCAGCTCGATGCGGTGCCTGCAGTGTGGGAGCGTGTCCATCTCGGCCCGGTTGGTCAGTCTTTTCTGCGCGAGTACCTCGATGTCTGCATCCCCGATGGACCACATCCCGATCGTGCCGACCAGACGTACATGGTGGTACATGCGCGGGGGCATGTTGGCACCTTGATTGTGATCCTCACCCTGTGGTATCGGGCGCAGCGGCAATCCGACCTCGACTGGCGTACGCTTGCTGCCGCATTGACCCCGCCACAGCAGGTGCAATCGATAGGCGGGCCACGCATACAGGCTGATGTGTCACCGGGATCGACGACAGATCCCATCGGTGGGGAATCACCGATGCCAGCACACAGCGCACCACCATCTACCAAACCCGTGGCTGACGGCATCACGGTGGGGAACCTCGGGTGGTTCCTATTGGTGTCTGTATTGATTGGTATGTCGATCTGGATATGGAGGGGGTAGATAGATGCGCATACTCTGGCTCGACGCGTTCCATGCAGGATCCCACCGGTCTGTAGCGCAAGGCTATGTCGATCATAGTTGCCATGACGTGACGCTTATCGGCATGAACGCAGCAGGTGGTTGGCGTTGGCGTATGCGTGGTGCCGCGGTGAGTTTTACGCAGCGCATCCACGAGCGCTGGGGGGATCAGCCACTGGCAGACCATTTTGATGTGTTGGTCGTCACGGACATGCTCGATCTTGCTACCTGGTTGGGTCTCAATCGCGACCGCGTGAAGGGTCTGCGGGTCGTGTTGTATATGCACGAGAACCAATTGCTCTATCCACTGCCTGCAGGGCGTGCCCGTGACCATACTTGGGCTTGGATCAATTACACCAGTATGCTGGCAGCCGATGCAGTGCTGTTCAACTCGGTCTTTCACCGTGATAGCCTGCTGGCCGCACTGCCGCAGTTGCCGCGCACATATCACGACTTCCACGAAGTCGACGCGGTCGCCAGTATCGCCCCAAAGAGTTCCATCCTCTACCCGGGTGTCGACTTGCGGCGCTTCGATGGTGCGCAACCGGTTGCGAAAACGGGACCGCTGACGATTTTGTGGAACAGTCGCTGGGACTATGACAAGCAACCACTGGTCTTTTTTGCGGCGATAGAGGCACTCATCGAACAGGGAGCCGACATTGCGCTTATCGTGCTCGGCGAATACGTCGACCAAAGCAACACAGCTTTTGCAGGGTACCGTGAGCGTTTGGCAGCACGGACGTTGCACTGGGGATATGTGCCTGACGCAGCGAGCTATCGCGACTGGCTCGTGCGCGCGGACATCGTGGTCAGTACTGCCATCCAAGAATTCTTTGGCATTGCCGTTATCGAAGCAGCGTATTGCGGGGCTGTGCCCGTGCTGCCACGCCGCCTCGCCTACCCCGAGCTGGTGCCGCCCACGCTCCATGACCTCTTGCTCTACGACACTGACGACGCGCTGGTGGCGCAACTCGTACGCGTGCTGGCAGAGTATCACCGCATTGACCGTCAGCTCATCCGATCGTGGGCGAGCCAATATGACTGGCTGCGGGTACGCGACCAGTACGACCATGCCGTGACGGGGCTGACCGACGTTGCAGGTGCGTGAGGTTTTGGGAAAAGGGTCTGGCGAAGACTGCCTCGACCCTTCATGACCGAGCGATTGGGGACAGCCCCGGCCGGCGCACAACACAGCTGTAGGCAATGGCTCCGCAGGTCAATCCCTGGCCCGATGGTGCGCGGAGCGTTGGTCGCAACGCCAGCCAATAGCTCCGGCCTCGGCGATGGCGGG
>CAIPUQ010000351.1 GCA_903868295.1 uncultured Roseiflexaceae bacterium | reverse complement strand
TGCAGCCCTCGAGGCGACAACCATCGTACACGCCAAACACGTGTCGTTGCGCCAACTCCAGCATCAACTGACCCATGTGGCTAGTCGAACCTACCGTGTTGCACTCCAGTTGGTGGCCACCGGTGCAGACACAGTTACCCTCGTTGTCCGGAGCGACCCGACGACCGGCGAACAAACGACGATTACTTGGCTGCCAACCACCAACGAGCTTGTCTGTAGCATGGCACGCAGTAGCAATAATCCTGGCACAAGTCGCGATGTCTACACCATCCCTCTCCACCACAGCGTCGGCAACGCCCTTTCATTGGACGTCTATGTCGACCATTCGCTCATCGAAGTGTATGCCGGTGCGTACACGGTGTGCACCTTGCGGGTCTATCCGAACGGCACTGCGGACCGCATCGAGCTGATTGCACACGGTGATGTCTCGATTCCTGACTGTCTCGTGCAGCACCTTTCTCTTACGCGCTGATTCATCCATTCACCGGGCAGCTCCACTGCAGGCGACCACTACCAAGGATCATCCATGATTGTCGATCAAGATTACTCGTTGTTTTTTTGTTTCATTCCGATTCTGTTGATTGCAGTTGCATTCATTTATATGTGGCGTGCATAGTGTACAGGGGGCTTCTATGACCCAACAGTCGCAGTTACAAGCACTCGTCTTGCGCATTTTGAACGACTACAAAGCGCAGGGGATCGAAGAGGGTGTGCAGGTCGCTGCATACCATCAGGGCAAACGCGTTGTCGACATCGTGTCGGGCACCATCACCGGTATCAATGCGCTCCGCCTCGACGATATGATTTATTCGTGGTCTATGACCAAAGGAATCACCGCCCTCGCCGTTCATATCGCGGTTCAAAAGAATCTCCTTGCATACGATGATTTCGTTGTCCGCTATTGGCCGGAGTTTGGCGCCAACGGCAAACAGCACATTACCCTCCGACAGCTGCTGATACACACCGCAGGTCTGCCCAACATGCCACGTGTATCGCTTGCCGAAATGTGCAACTGGCAACTCATGTGCCGCCATTTCGAAGAAATGGAGCCGGTGTCACATCCCGGCGAAGTCCCCGCCTACCACGCAATCAGTTATGGGTGGCTAGTCGGCGAGGTCTTGCGACGGGCAACCGGCAAAACAGTTAGCCAATTTGTCCAAGACGAAATATGCGCGCCACTCGGAATCACGCATTTGCACATCGGACTGCCAACAGGACGCACCGTTGATACGGCACGGCTGACGTTCGATGGCGTACATGGGCCGCTTAACCTCGACCACTGCGGAACTGCCGAGATGGTCGACAATCCCGCCCAGTTCGCCAATCATCCGATGGTCCAACAGGCCTGCATGCCCAGCATCAACATGATGACCAGTGCACGTGCACTGGCGACCGTCTACGCATCGTTGGTTGGTCATGGCGTCAATGGCGTGCGCTTACTCAGCGAACGCACCGTAGACCATGCGCGCAGTGTGCAACGCTATGCAATAGACGCGACAGCACAGGGTGTTGTGGTCATGGGTTTGGGCTTTCAGTTACCGGCCTACGACACCGTGTCCGCCATGACGCAACGCCGTGGCGTCTTTGGTCACGGTGGATGGGGTGGCTCCATTTCATTTGCTGATCCCGAGCATGATTTTGCATTTGCCTTAACCAAAACACGGATGGTCAACAGTGACGATACACTCCCGGTGAGTATCGCAGTCGCACAAGCAGTCCGCAAAGAACTCGGCATACCCGAGCTCTAGTACGACAACCCAAACAGCGGTATGCAGGCGCAACAATAGTACCCCCACCCACCAGCGACGATGGACACGGTAGATCCCATATGTGTGAACGAAAGGATACTCTCATGCGAAACGGACCAGAAATGGACGCGCTCCGGGAGCAATTGACCGTCCAGATGGACAATCTGATTGCCAGCGGCCGCGAAGAAGGCATGCAACTCTCGGTCTATCAACATGGTCACCAAATCATCGACATCACCCGTGGCGTCCGCGATGATGCGGGTACTGCGATGTCTCCAGACGACCTGGTACTGGTATGGTCAACCAGCAAAGGGATTACGGCGGCGGCAATCCACCTCCTCGCCGAACGCAATCTGATTGCCTACGATGACCCGATTGCCCGCTATTGGCCGCAGTTTGCCCGAAACGGCAAAGAGGGCATCACGATCCGCCATATCATGTCACACACCGCAGGCATCCCACATTTGCCCGAAGACATTTCGATCGAAACCATGTCGAACTGGCAAGAAATGATGGAACTCTTTGTCGAAATGACTCCCATCACGACCCCGGGTAAAGTGCATGCCTATCACGGGCTGACGTATGGGTGGCCACTCGGCGAAATCGTGCGGCGCATCGATGGACGGCCATTTGCCCGCTTCGTCCAAGAAGACATATGTACACCACTGGGCATCAAGAACCTGTTTTTTGGCGTACCTGCTGAGCGCGCAGCCCAAAAGACACGGCTGAGCCACGATTTGGACACCGCGATTCCTGCCACTTCGGCCACCGCAGACCCCGTTGCGATGGCCAATCATCCGAGCATTCAAACTGCCTGTATCCCAGCCGCCAACATGATGGCCAATGCACGCTCGATTGCACGCTTCTATGCGAGCCTCATCGGCGAAGGCGTCAACGGCGTCCGCTTGCTTCCACCACGACGGGTCACCAACGCGACGGTCGTGCAGCGCTGGGGCATGGATCAAACACTCGACCGCGACATGGGGTTTGGCCTGGGGTACATCCTGGGACATTCGGTCCCGACCCAATCGTCGCGTATCAACGCCTTTGGTCACGATGGCTGGGGTGGTGCGGCGGGTTTCGCAGATCCTGATTATGGCTTGGCGGTTGGGTTCACCAAAACACGGATGACTCTCAACCCCAAAAACCCTTCCACCAGTCTGGAACTGATGCAGACGGTACGCGCCGGTTTGCAAATCCCCGAGTAACGACGCACAAAACGCCCGCCCAACGGTATGTTGGGCGGGCGTTTTTCATATCTGCGCGACGCCGAATTAGCTCTGGGTAATGACCACAACCGTCTTACCTTCGCTGGGCGAAATCATGACCGACACCGTACTGCCGTCTTTTGCGTACATCTGCATCACCATTTCGGCGGATTCCATCCCACCCTCAGCAGGAGTATATCCGGCTTTCTGCATCGCATCGCTATAGAATTTGGCAGTATCGGCAACCGAACCCGCTGATTCCAGCATGTACATTTCGGGTGTTTGCATCTTCACCATAGCATCGGCTGGCTGCGGCCAGACTGCCTCACTGATACTCGTACATTCGGCGGGGACGTCCAACAACGGCACCGCATTGATATCTGACAACGCATAGGTCCATGCAAACGGCTCGAGATTGTCGCCGTTTTTGTTTTTGCCTGATACATCCCACTGCATGGTCAAGCCATCTGCACGGTCTACATAGACCGTACTCTGGTAGCTCGTGCCATCTGCGAGTGTGTTGTCGTAGGTGTACGTGTCCGTTGCTCTGCCGTTCATCTCTGGTCCCGCCCCTGCGGCGACGAGATCGTATGCGAACGTGTCGAGAATCAGCTCGGGATTGAACACGTTCTTGTTTTCTTCAGCATTTGCAATGACGATGCATGTTTTGGGTGAACCGCTGACCATGTATGTTTTATCCGCAGCGGTGACGAGTGCGGTCTCGGCGTCATCGCCGCTCTGCGTCGTTTTCCAGGTCGAAAGGGTGATTTCTGGCTCAGATTGTGTGGACTGCTTCCAAGTCCAAGTTTCTTCTTTGCCATTCATGGTGACCTTGTAGGTAAAGGTCAGTGTGTAGCTGTCGAGGAGCTGGAGGTTATCGTAATACGAATCTGGCGTCCAGACATCGACGTCTGCGGCGGCCGAATCGCTCGACGTGGATTCCTCTGAACTCACTGCCACTGTTGGTTCGGTTTGAGGCTCTCCCGACTGTTCTGTGTCGGACTGCACGGCCGTCTCGGGCTGTGTGTCGCGTTGCTCTGCAGGCGCTGGTGTGTTGCCACATGCACCAACGAGGACGCTCATCAGGAACACTGCAATCATAAACCGGAATTTCATCATGTCCCCTTTCTTATGGTAAGTCATGCACGCATAATACCGCACCTACGCCGGAAATTTCAAGTTCACCACCCAAGGAGCGTGATACTTCCTACAATACCACTCACCTCTTGATGCGGGCTGGTGTAGTGCGTCGGACTGTGCGCAGCCATATATGGCGCGAGGGTATTGGTAAGGGTTATCGCAATCGTGTTCATCCCAGGACGCAGCGCTGCACTGACATCGAACTGGTACGGCGCCCAGACGCGTGGCTGATGCGCGACACCATTGATGGCAACCGCCACTGTGCCGCGTACATCCGCGAGCACGAGCACCCAGTGCGTACAATCTGCATCGACGGTAACCGTACGGGTATAGCAGACAGCGCCGGCATAATCTCCCAAGCCCTGCGCTGCATAGTCTGCGGGCAATTGGACCGTTGCGGTCCCATAGTCATACTGGATGGGCGCCAACAGCATTGCTGCCCCAGCCGCGCCACCATCCGACGTCAGGGTCAGCTCAGCAGACTGCGCGGTGGGCGGTAACGCAGCACTCCCGCCGTGGAGCGCAACGACCTGCCCATCTACGATCAACGCGCTCGCAGCACTCGTCGCGATGCGCATCTGCGTAGCGCCCCGCGGGATACGCCAGCGCAATAACGTGCGCCGTTCGAGACCTGGGAACGCGTCAGGAGTGAGTCGTACCACGGTGTCGTCAGCGGGTTGGTCTTCGAGCCAATCTGCACCAGGCAATGGATGCGGCCGGCGGTCAATCAGCGGCCAACCCGGGTCCATGTCGTTGTACAACTCGGGGTCGGTGGCAAACGTCAAATCGACCCATTGGCGGCGACGGAGTTTGGCAGTGACCGGCGACCCGCCACTGCGTATACACTGCCATCCGGACCCACTCAACAGACGTGTCGGAACACTGGCCCCGTTGTACCTGCCATCGACCATCAACGAGACACCGCGGCCGCTATCGAGCGCGTGAATCTCGATGCGATGTGCCCCGGCAGCAAGGGGACCCAACGCGTACGGTTGGACACGCACGGTACTGCCATAGGGATCAAACCCACCTTGACGCCCTATTTCGACGCCATCGATGCGCACGCTGACCGGCACATCGGCGACGACCATCAGTGCGCCGTCGGGTGCATCGTGCGCGAGTGCAAACGAGTGGCCGAATGTGACGTATGTCGACGCAACCGGCGCATCGGGTTGCTCCATCCAGGTCGGGCGAATATAGCGCTCGGGATGGCGCAGGACGGCCCAACTGCCGCGCAATTGCATTGCCTGGTCTGGCGTCAGCTGGAACTCGAGCAGATGCTGCCCCGCCTGCAAATCACACGGCACAATCGCAGCATAGCCGGGGCTTTCTGATGATACAAGCACCCCATCAAGCCAGATACGTTTGGCTGCCGCAGCCGATACAACCAATGCGCCACTGAGTGCTGCATCAAGCGCAAATGTCGTCCGGACGCACACGGTTTGGCCCGCACGAACCTTCCCAAAAGCCATGAATTCTTCGGGGACGTATCCTTTTGGACCAAGCATTCCCCAATGCAATGTATCCTTGTGGATTCCTTTGGTCAACGAATATACCAGTGGCTGCCAGCCAGCCGTTGCCAATGGGTCGGGCCCCGCCTGCAACGCAGGGAGGTGCGCTGTTTGCCCTGCAGCGATGGTATACCAGCCGTAGGTGCCAAATCCTTGCGTTTGGACGCCACTGTCACTGTCGAACCGCAGCGTCTGCGGCATGAGCAGGTCACTGGCTGGACGGACGAAATCACCGTGCCGATTATCGAGCGTCGGTTCAATGGCCAGCTGCCATGGACCGTCGAGCAGGTATATCTTGGCGGCGGTTGCACGCTGTGTTACAGGATGGCTACCGGCGACGGGCACCGCTGCGTCGGGTATGTACAAGAGGGCAATCGGGGCATCAGCAAACGAAAGACGAAACTGCCCGTTCGCCGCGGCAGCGATAGGATGGCGCGTACCATCGGTGACATGCCACTGTTCGATTGCACGTGCGCCGGGGATTGCAATATGGAGCTCAGTGGGCAGCCGCGTCCGGTCAAAGGCATAGGGAGTGCTGTTCCAGTGGCCGGTCCAAGCAAAGGTCGACGCCGATTCGAGCGGTGTCACCAACACGACCCTACCACCATCGACCTGGCGTTCGAGTGTCTGGACCGGGCCGTCGATACGCCGCGGGATGCGTGCGAGCACGGCAGGGAGGTCGGCTACTGCCGGTACATGAACGATGCCGGCTGTCCCACGGAGCTGGTCGGGTGTCGTTTCGACCGTGATGACCAAACCACCCGCAGCGGCGAATGCGCGGACCGCGGCGGCCGCTGACGGTTCGAGATGGGTAATCGCAGGCAAAATGAGGCAGCGATACGCCTCATCAGCCACACACAAGCGACCATCGACGAGGGTGGCGCGGGCAATCGAGGCGTCGTCGATCATATCGTAGTCGCGCCGATCGGCATCGAGCACACCCGGCTTGGGATTGTTCCAAAACATCGACCCCGTCACGGCCACAAAACACGCTTCGGCACGGCGACCTGCGTCCCCTGGTCCCGTCATCCGATAATCGGCCTGTACCGTGGTGGTGGGGAACAGCACAGCGATGTCGCAGACATGCCGCCCGAGCGACAAAATCCCCGTCAATCGCATGACCGCGTCGGCCATAACCCGGTAGTGCTGCCAATATGGCTGTCGCCAACAGGTCGACGGCGGCGCCCACTCCCACCAGCCGCCGCGAGTCGAATAGTAGACCGCGTGCGGGTTGTAGAGGGTCAACCCTGCCCGGAGCCAGGGAACCAACCAATCGAACGTTTCTTCGATGGTGCCGCCCCAGCCACTGCTGTGGAACGCTTCGATCCACGAGCGTGGCCGCTGGTAGAGATGCGCCATCGACGAGTGAATTTTGCCATTGCCGTGATGGTCGCTCCCCGGTGCGCCGTACCAGCTGTGGGTCTGCATATAGTCGGCGTATTCGTCCACAGCGCCAATCGGCAATGCCATCCGGGCAGGGCTCTGCTGATCGAACCCACAAATCAGCCCGCGCTGGGCATGCCAGTCATAGAACGGCTTGAAAAACGCTGCCTCAGCACGTTGGGCCCGCCAGCGCTGATAGTCGATACGCACCTGCTGATCCGCAGGTGTGTCGCCTTCGAACAGCGAACCGAGCCGTTCGCGCAGATCGTAGCCGTAGTGTGCCGCGAACGACAACGCAAAATCCGCACTCCAAGTAGGCATCGAAGGCATTTCGTCTTGGAAGGAGCCGACGATAACATCACCGAAATACTGTCCCGCCTCGCGTTCAAATGCCTCGTGCACCGTTGCCCGGAGCGCCAGACAAGCAGCGGGATTGAGGTAGTCGAACCCGCGTTGCACCATGTAGATCAACCGGACGGCATGCGCACCGAGGGCTGTCGTCTGCACCGCGTTCCCCTGTATCGGCAGGTGCTGGAGCGCACCGGTCGCATCGATTTGGACAGCAGCGAGTGGGGTGCCACCGGCGGGGAACGTGATTACCCCGGCTTCGGCACAGTCGATCCGTTGACTGGCGAGTTCTTGGCCGGCATACGACGGCTCGCGACGCACGATGGTACCCTGCAGGTTTGCGCCAGAAAAGCCGATTTGGTCATAAAACCACAACCGGATCCCCAACGCACGGGCATCGGCACAGACACCGCGGAATATGTCCCACCACTCCTGCGTGAGAAAGGCTGGTTGGTCTGCCAACGAGCCGTGCAACGGCCCTGACGGAGCCAAATTCAAAATGACCAAGTTGTAGACCCCGCCAGCAGCAAATTGCTCGAGTTGCCAGCGTAAGCGCGCGGGTTCGAGCCGCTCACCGCTCCACCACCAGATGGGTGCTGGCGAGTAGGCATGATCGGGCTGCGTCAGCCGCTGGAGTGCGTGATTGTTGATCATGCCACCACCACACATTCGATACCCAACAACCGTGCCACATGGCGCAGCACCGTCGCATGATGGCCCACCCCGAGCGCGACATGGTGGGTCGGCGCTTGTTCACACCACGTGTCCATGAACGTCGCCGGATCAAGGGCAAACTTCAGACGGCTGTTGGTGTTCCCGATTTGGAGAACTGGGCCGGGGATGGCCTCGCCTTCGGCGACGAGCATGCGGAGCTTCCCATTGCCGTCTTGGGTGACGCCGAGAATGGTGATGGGGCCGGTTTTGACCGTGAGTTCAATCGAAATGCCCTCACCGGATTTGCCGTGATACAGACTCAACGCCCGCATAAACGGTGGTTTGTCGCTGATGTGCGGGTGTGCTGGGCCGTCGTGCCCCATCAAAACAAACTGCTCTGGGACATCCATTGCGTAGAACTCAGTAAATGACCCTCCAGCACCGATCCGATCCATGATGTACATGGCGACGGCGGTCTTGAGGTCACCTTCACCGGCACAGGGGATTCCTTGCCAAGTCAACAGGGTGGCACCGACGATGAGATGCGCGGCGGCATCGGCCGTCGGCATCCCCGGGATACCGCGATGGTAATAGCACAGCGCATCGAGTCGGTGTCGCTCGACCAGTGTGTCGAGGCCGAGCGATGTCTGGGCTGCATTGGTCAACCCGCCTGCGGTCACGGGCTTCGAAATACGGTCGACACCCATCGGCGCCTCGACAAATGACGTCCGAATCAAGCCAACACGATCACTGACGGCCTGCGTCTGTGCAGACTGCGATGCCTCGGCGAGTTCGTCGAACTCGAGCCACTCGACGTGTGCACCGAGCTGGGCATGCAACATGGTAGGGTCGCTGTACATATCGAGCATCCCCGGGTAAGGGTGACCGAGCATGCCGATACGTGCATTGCGCAGGGCGGCGACAGCACCTGCGGCGCGGATCCACTCGCCGATGCGGCCCCAGGCGCGGGGATCGTCGTGGAGCGTGCCCGAGACGACTTGGAAGGGGATGTGCGCACGCCGGAAGGCGTTCGAGATTTCGGGGACACAACAGGCCGCACAGGCAGCCAACCAATTGGCGGTGTCGGTATTGGGGTAGTCGAGTTGCGCGACAGGTTGCAGATTGAGGACCAACACTTGGGTGTTGGCGCGTTGCACGATGGGCAGCACCTGCGACGAGGTTGCATAGGTGGCGGTGTGGCAGATAAGCAGATCGACCTGCGATTTCGCAAAAAACTGTCCGGCAGCAGTGGCAGCCTGCGCCGTATCGACCATCCCTGCCCCAATCACCTCTGCGCCGCGATCACTGAGCTGTTGGGAAATGACCTCGTAGTACGAAAGGAGCTCTTCGCGCAGGCCAGGGAACTGGCCCCAATACGCTTCGAGGCCGATGGCAAACAATCCGATACGAGGCTTTGTCAGTGGCACATGCTGCATAGCCGACTCCTTTTTTTGCGTGGGGGGTGATGTGACAAGTGTAGCAGAGTGCATTTGTACTGCAATGCAACGCGCTTTCGATACCACAAAAAAACCGGGTGACAATTGTCACCCGGTCGGTCGTGAAGGGATTATTCAGCGAATGGTGGCCGTGGGTAGCCGACGCCGAAGGGTTCTTCGGGGCGCTTCCAATCACCGATGAGTGCCCGTCGCAATGGGGTTGTGCGTGCCACGAAATCGGGGTCGTTGCGCATGCGATCGGACGGGATCAACCAGGGTGGTGAGTACACAATGTGCATCGTGTGCCGATCGAAGTCACGGTCATTGCGGCCCGTGCGATGGAACACCCCTTGGTGGAACAGGAGCGCTGTGCCCGGTTTGCCGCAGATGACGTCGCGGATGGGCAAATCGTTCTCGTCTGCCTTGATATCCCGTGGCCAAGCAGTCATGTGATTGTGCGTGCCAGGGATCATCACCATGTTGCCCATGCCGTCCTCGGATTGATCGGTCAAATAGTACCCGACCCGGAGCTGCATGATGGGGGTTTGGGCGGATGACAAGCGGCGGAATTCGTATACCCCCGAGCCGTCCTGATGGTAGCCACCACCTTTGGTATTGGCCGGTTGGACCGTCGCCCACGTGCTCTGCAAAATGAAATAATCGCCCATCAAATTGCGGATTTTGGGCAGCACAGAGGGGTGGTCAATAAGCTCTTCGATGGCGGGTTCGGTCTCGTAGAGGTGTCCGAGCTGGCGCCAGTCGCCGGCTGGGTAGGCACTGTGCGCCCGGCGCGAGGCAGCCAATACAGCTTCTACCTCGGCAGGTGAAAGGGCGTCAGGGATCACGAGGTAACCGAACGTATCGAACATGAAGCGTTCGTGCTCGGTCATCACACCAGGCTTGGCAATTGGGATCATCATCGACCTCCTTGTTGTGGGTTGTGCGTGCATATGATGCTGGTA
>CAIPUQ010000350.1 GCA_903868295.1 uncultured Roseiflexaceae bacterium | reverse complement strand
TTTGCGGATGATTTCCGAGATTTCATACCACTTTTTGGGTCCAATGGTTTCGGCGTGTTCACGGGACAAGCGTTGCAACCATGCTGCCCGTGGGTCGTCGGCTTTGTAGACGCGATGACCAAAACCCATGATTTTTTTCTTTGCGTTCATGAGGCCTTTGACATGCTGTTCGGCACGTTCGGGATTCCCGATTTCGAGCAACATACGCATGACCTGCTCGTTTGCGCCGCCATGGAGTGGCCCCTTGAGGGTGCCGATAGCCGAAACAATTGCCGAATGCAAGTCAGACATCGAAGATGCGGTGACCCGTGCAGCAAATGTTGATGCGTTCAGTCCATGGTCGGCATGCAAGATTAAACACGTATCGAGTACTTTTGCCGAATGTGGATCCGGTACTTTGCCGGTCATCATGTACAGGAAATTGGCCGCATGTGATAGATCATTACGTGGCAAAATCGGCCATTGGTTGTTGCGGATGCGTTCCCACGCTGCAATGACCGTCGGCATGGATGCCGTGAGTCGCACAGACTTGTGGACATTCGCTTCAAGCGAGTTATCTAGATCGTCCGGGTCATATGGCGACAATGCAGAAATAGCCGTCCGCAATACTTCCATCGGAGGGGTCTTCTTGGGCATTGACATCATCAATGACAAGACTTCATACGGAATTTGGCGGTTGTTGATAAAGTTTTGGGTGTAGGTGTGGAGTTGTTCAGTGTTGGGCAGTGAACCATACCAGAGGAGTGACGCTGTTTCTTCAAAGGTCGAGCGTGCAGCAAGTTCATCGATGTCGATGCCGCGATAAAACAATCGTCCATTGATTCCATCGATGTGACTGATTGCAGTAGATGCCGCAATCACACCCTCGAGACCGTTATTCATCCGAACACTCCTTTGTACTCTTGTGCATATGGGCGTTTGATGACCATACGAAGTAACGTTGTCACTCATCCAGGCGTCTACAGAACAGCCTTGTGCCTACCTGCGCCCGTCGTCAGAATCACCAACAAAATCATCACATTCGCACGATTATACTTCATTCCCGCATGGTCTGCGGATGCTTATATGTGCGGGCGAAGCGATTGGATGTACGCTACGAGAGCCGCACGGCGCTCAGCGGGTGGTGTTTTGTCGATAATATTGATGAGAGCGCTTGCGACAATTGCACCATCGGCACACTTGGCAACGGTTCCGACATGATTGGGAGTGCTGATACCAAACCCCACAACAAGCGGCAAATCCGTGTATCCACGAGCGCGTTGGATGAACCCTGGCAACCCTTCCCACAATTCACTCCGTGCCCCGGTGACCCCAGTCAGCGACACACAGTAGACAAATCCACTCGCGACCGAAACAATCTGCTTGATGCGTGCATCAGGTGTCGTCGGGGCGAGGAACATGATGAAATCAAGCCCATGCGAACGCAACACCGTTTGGAATGGTCCGGCTTCTTCGGGTGGAAGGTCAGGGACAATGACTCCGCTAGCACCCGCGGCTGCCGCATCTCGTGCGAAGGCCTCGAGCCCATATTGCAGAAACGGGTTGAAATACCCCATCATCACCAACGGCACATGGACCCCTTGTGTCCGCAACGCCGCTACAGATTGAATTGCATAGGCAACATTCACACCGTTCTGCAGGGCTATTTCCGATGCACGTTGGATGGTTGCACCATCGGCGAGGGGGTCCGAAAAAGGCACCCCGATTTCAAACAAGTCAGCACCAGCATCTTGCAATGCAAGGGCGTACTCTTCGAGCGATCGTAGTTCAGGATACCCTACCATCAGATAGGGCATCAACGCACCACGGTTATCAGTTTTGAGGCGAGCGAACGTCTGGGCGATAGTAGTCACATCCACCTCATCTGTCTACGAACGTGATACGGCACGTGCGAGCAATGCCCGGGCATTCCAGAAGTATTCGATGCCCGAACCAATCGTCCACACCAGCGCGAGCGCCGTGGGGATAATCCACCACTCAGACAACCACACAAACCACCAAGGCGACCCTGCGATGCCCGGTAATGCGGTATACACCAAAATCCAGATAATTGCCATGACGGTAAACGTCAGCTTTTGTTTGCCCCATGAACGCGCGGGGATGACAACCCCTTGCGATGCAGCATAGGAGCGTAACCCAGACACTGCGAACTCACGGGCAATGACAACCAATGCATACCACGATGGTAATAAGTCCATTTCGACCATGGGGATAAGGGCACCAGCGATGAAGATCTTGTCAGAAATCGTGTCGAGGAAAATCCCCAGTGGCGATACAACCCCCAACCGTCGGGCGAGGTTACCATCGACGATATCGCTCATTGCCATGACAAACAACAAAACAGCAGCATAAATCAACGACCAACCGTCACCCTGCAAAATCCAATAGACCATGACAGGTGTTGCCAACACACGAAACAGGCCGAGGAGATTAGGGATTTGGCGCATGCGTGTCGTCCTTCATGATGAATTATTTGATTATAACACTCTCGTTGATGACGCGGATGGTTGCGATAATCAGCCGGTCACCACCAAGGACTCCACCGTCTGCTGACTCGACCGGCAAACGCTTGCCGGAATCATCGTATACCCCCAAGATGACGGCATAATTTCCTGCCTTAATGCCGCTCGGGATCACAATAGAACGCTCATCATGTACCGGGTCTTCTAACAGCCACGTTTTGGTCATGCCGGCATCCCCATACCCCATAAACGGTGGACCATCGTTTTGTGCATATGGAGGCTCGTTACAGCGCTGGCATAAGTGGACAAACATGTGATAATTTTGGACTGGCGGGTTCTGTGCTTGCCAATACAACTCTATCGGGATGGTGCCGTTGGGTTGATAAAAGATCCCCAACGGTTTGATTGTTATGCCACGTAGCGTGAGTTCTTCACCAAACTGCGCGTCAATACGCTTCTCTGGTTGTGGCGCGTCTACCGTACCTGAGATACTGGGGAAGCTCTGGCACAGCAATGCCACGCCATACCGGTCAAGACCACCGCATGGCCACGTTTTTTGCGGAAATTGAAAATACAAGCCCACCCAACCATACGGGCTTTGGTCATCAATCGGCGGGTCGATTTGGGCAGCGTGGTCAGGCGCAATGACTAACAACGCGCGGTGCTTGCCGGCTGCTGCTGCTTTGAACTGCATATCAAATGAACGTCGCTGGTATTCACGCTGGGCAGTCAAATCTGTCGACGACCCGCGATACCCTTCACTGAAAACCGTAAACAGTACAGGGCGTGGGAGTGGGTCGGGAGTCACCCGACGGTAGTATCGATACAGAGGTAACGCATACGGGGGATGTAACACAACCACATCATTGCGGGTCACCCGATTGGCTAGTTCACGCATCACCACGCGCCACTCTTCTTTGACTGGTGCGCCCGAAAAAACACCCCGAACTGGTTCAAATAGACTCACGACATTGACTGCAATGGCCAGCAACAACAACATTCTTCCAAAGCGCACAAAACTATAGTGCCATTTACCGAACCGTACGTTGTGCACCGTCCAGCTCGCGCCATTGGTCATCAGGACAAACCATGCAGGTGCAGAGAACAAGGCATACCGTGCATCAAACGATGGGGTCGTTCCGTAACTCAACACAATCATCAACACAGGGATATACGCCAAAAACAGCAGTTGCAGCGATTGCGCATTCCCGGTTCGTGCAGCATCGAGTGCGTGCTTTGAACCAACGACCAGCAATGAAAGCAATGGGACAATCCACAGCCATACCGGTAACGAAAAAATCTGATCGTCCCACCGCCGGTCAGCCAGAAAGCGCGCAACTAAATCCAATAGTGAACGCAACGGAAAAACGGTCGGCGCACCGAGCACCGTTTTCGCCCGGATCGAATCGACAATCCCGACCACCGAAATCAATCCAGCGCAGAATGCTGCAATGGAGTACGCGGTGCGACGACGGCCGGTATGCTGTAACGCGGGGGTGATGAGCAACACGGCGATCATCAAGAATCCCAATCGATGGACAAACGGGAGCACAAGCAACAATGCCCACCAGCGTTTTTGGCGCCAATGCGACATGGTCAACCCGACAGCGACACACAGCAGCAGGCTATATACCTTCGCATCCTGCGCATGCCAAATGAGCATCGGTGCAGTCGATAACAGCACCAACAAAAACCCTCGTTGCGGCTGTCGTGGCACAAAAAGCGTCAATAAGGCAATTGCCAGCGCCCCAAAGAGCGCAGAAGGCATACGCAGCCAG
>CAIPUQ010000349.1 GCA_903868295.1 uncultured Roseiflexaceae bacterium | reverse complement strand
GATCAAGCCTCTGGTTCGACCAAGGTCGCAAAGAGGTCGTCGATAGACTCGGCGCGACGAATGAGTTGTAATCGGCCATCGCTCCGCAACAGCACCTCACCGCAGCGTAACTTACCGTTGTAGATGAAGCCCATGGCACGGCCGTGTGCACCCGTATCATGGATGACCATGATGTCACCGCTTGCAACCGCGGGGAGTGGGCGGTCAATGGCGAATTTGTCGTTGTTTTCGCAGAGCGAGCCCACCACGTCATAGCGTGCATCGTCCGGCTGCGGAGTAGCGCCGAGCACGGTGATGTGGTGGTAGGCGCCGTACATCCCTGGGCGCATCAAATCCGCCATCGATGCGTCGACACCGACATAGTTACGGTAGGTGCTTTTGGCGTGACGAACAGTGGTCACCAGCATGCCCGCAGGCCCCGTGATGACCCGCCCGCATTCGAGCACGACCCGAGGCGGACGCATCCCGCGGGCAATCAGATGCTCGGTATATGCACGCTGCACCCCTGCCCCGATGCGCTCGATATCGACGGCTTCATCCTCGGGTCGATACGGGATCCCGATGCCACCGCCGAGATTGATGTATTCGAACTCAATCCCCAGGGCATCATGGAGCTCGGCGGCAAGACCAAACAACATATCGGCTGTGGTCACGAAATAATCCGCATTGCGTTCGTTGGAGGCGACCATGGTATGTAATCCAAAGCGCGTTGTGCCGCGCGCTTTGGCGGCGGCATAGCCCAGATGCAGTTGCGCCCGGGTGGCTCCGAATTTGGCTTCTGCCGGGCGGCCGATTATGGTGTTGCCTTCGCGATCGGCACCGGGGTTGTAGCGGAACGAAATCAACTCTGGTAAGGCCACATCCTGGTCCAACAACCAATCGAGATGGCCGATGTCGTCGAAGTTGATGCATGCATCGAGTTTGCGAGCGAACCGATACTCGTCGACGGGCGTGTTATTTGAGGTGAACATGACGGCATCGCCACGCAAATCCATCCGCGCAGCCATGATGAGCTCGGTGAACGAACTACAGTCGAGCCCACACCCCTCGCTGACGACAATGTCGAGGATCGCGGGATTCGGCGTGGCTTTGACGGCGAAATAGTTGCGAAAATTCGGCGCCCATGCGAATGCCGCATTGAGGCGACGGACCGCCGCACGGATAGCCACCTCGTCGTAGAGATGAAACGGTGTTCGGAACTGCTCGACTGCACGGGAGATATCGTCAGGAGCGATGGGGAGGTGTTTGTGTTGCATGGGCAGATGGTAGCAGAGCAGGCGTTGATTGGCAAAAGTATATGTTCGACTGTGCGCAAAAGAACACCGTTTGGGTAATTTTCCTGTCTTGCCCAGTTGGCTGTGGGCGTTGTCGGTACGCACTGGGTCTGGAGTAGAAAAGTCTGGCGGGTATGGTTTTCGCATCATGATGCATCTCCCACGCCGTATAATGAACCAATCGAACGAAAGAGGGCATCATGAGCGTCACACCCCATGCAATCGCCGCAGCGAGTCATCTGGCTGCAGCACGCATCGCACCGCACCTAACGGTGACTCCATCCCGGCGTATTTCCTGGCTGAGTGCACACTGCGACACAGATATTTGGGTCAAGCAAGAGTACCTGCAGCACACAGGATCATTCAAGTTACGCGGGGCGTTGAATGCGGTCTTGTCGTTGTCCGCCGACGCACGGCGCAACGGTGTCGTGTCGGCGTCATCGGGTAATCATGGTGCTGGTGTGGCCTATGCGTGCCAAATCGCAGGCTGCCGCGCAACGATTTTTGTGCCCGAACACGCATCACCGACCAAAGTCGCCGCGATGCGTCGGCTCGGGGCAGATGTGCGCCATGTCGGCACAGATAGTGTGGTGAGTGAAGCCGCGGCCAGGGCACATGCAATCGAACACGACATCCCCTACGTGTCGCCGTATAACGATCCGGTGATTATGGCAGGACAGGGCACAGTGGCAATCGAGATGCTCAAGCAGATCCCCATGCTTTCGACGGTGATTGTGTCGGTCGGTGGTGGTGGGTTGATGGCAGGGATTGCCTCGGTGGTCAAGGCGTACAATCCAAACATCCGCGTCATCGGTGCGCAACCCATCCAATCCGCTGTGATGGTTGAGTCGATACGGGCGGGCCATATCATCGAGCTCGACAGCGACGACACGCTCTCTGATGGAACAGCCGGCGGCATCGAAGCAGACACGTCGACGTTTGAACCCTACCGCCAGCTCGTAGATACAACCATGTTGGTCAGCGAAGCACAAATCGCGCGTGCCATGACGACCTATATCGACGCAGAACACCACTTGATCGAAGGGGCTGCGGGCGTTGCACTGGCGGCATGCGAGAAGCTCGGCAGTGCACTGCGCGGGCAGGTCGTCGGCGTGGTTGCCTGCGGCGCAGGGATAGGGATGAATCGCCTCAAAGATGTCTATACACTGCTCTAAATAGGGAGCGCGCGAAATCCATTGCCGTACACCGATACTGCCTCACCAACCACCACGAATGCAGTGGCATCGGTCGTTGCGACTAATTGGGTCAGCACCGGCACTTCGGCACGGGTAATGACACAGAGCAGCATGGCACGTTCGGCACCTGTGTAGGCACCACGGGCAGAGACGACGGTGACGCCGCGGTTGAGTTCACGCAGGATGACGGCACCGACGTCGGCAGGATTTGCCGTGATGACCCATACTTGGTTCATTCCTGCGCCGATATTGAGCAGTGCGTCGACCGCTTGGGATGCCACGAAGCTGACCAACAGTGCGTACATGATTTTTTCGGGGCCAAACAACGCCAACGCAGCCACAAAGACAACAGCGTTCAGGTACAGCGAGCTCCGTCCGGGGGGGATGCCCCAGCGCAGTTCGATCATGCGTGCAATCATATCGAAGCCACCGCCACTGCTCCGTGCCCGAAAAATCAACCCACCACCGATGCCCGCCAATACTCCACCATACAAACAGTAGAGCAGCGGGTCCTCGGTCACCGTCGGGACGAATGGTGCCGCATAATCGATCGTCAGCGACATGAGACCAATGGTGTAGAGGGTGCGCAGGGCAAACCGCCAGCCACCCAAATAGCGCATTGCAACTAGCAAAATGGGCACGTTGAAGGCAACCATCAGCACACCCATCGACACCGGGATGGGTAATAGGCTGCTCACCATGAAGGCAATCCCCGTCACGCCGCCAGAAACGACATCATTGGGAATAAGGAACATCCGTGTGGCCAACGCAATCACGACGGCACCGGTGGTCATCAGCGCTCCATCACGCAAAATGGGCCAAACAAAGGCCCAGGCTCGCGTCAGCCAGTTACGCATAGAGATGAACTTTCTTTTGTGGCGTTGCGCCGGGAGGTTGGTACTATAATACAGAAAACCACTCAGAGGCGCACATGATTCGTATTCTTCCCCCTGCCATTGCAGCCCAAATAGCCGCCGGTGAAGTCGTTGAACGACCAGCATCGGTCGTCAAAGAACTCGTCGAAAACGCCATCGACGCGGGTGCGAGCGAGATCACGGTCGAACTGCAGGGTGGTGGTGTGCAAGAGCTCGTCATCCGTGACAACGGCTCTGGCATCCCAGCGGATCAAATCGAAACGGCGTTTGCACGCCATGCCACATCGAAACTCATCCACGCAGAGGATTTGTTCAACATCGCGACGTTGGGGTTCCGCGGCGAGGCGTTGCCATCGATAGCTGCAGTCGCCCAGGTAAGTTGTACCAGTCGCCACCGCGATGCAGCTAATGGCGTCGAACTGCGCATCGCCGGCAGCGAAATCCAAGACAAGCGCACGGTCGGCGCACCGGTGGGCACGACATTCGTAATCCGCAATTTGTTCTATAACTTGCCGGTGCGGCGCCAGTTCCTCCGTTCTGCCGGCGCTGAAGCCGCTGCCATCGCTGCGGTCATCACCCACTATGCCTTGGCATATCCCGCCATTCGGTTCAAACTATTGGTTGATCACAAACCGCGTGTCCAAACCGATGGGAGTGGTGATTTGCGTGCGGTCGCCGTTGCAGTGTACGGAGTGGATGTCGTCACCCATTTGCTCCCGATTGCCTACGATGCAGGCAGCGGGCCATACCAGATTGGTCTGCATGGGTATGTATCGGACGCCACTGCACACCGCAACACGCGTGAAGCGATGCACATTAGTGTCAATGGCCGCACAATTGCTGCCCGCGGTGCCATTGCGGGGATGATCGACGACGCGTACCACACGGTATTGATGAAAGGCCGGTTCCCCATTGTCATGGTGGCGTTGACCATCGATCCGAGCACCGTCGACGTCAATGTGCATCCTGCCAAGTCCGAAGTCAAGTTCCGCGATCCCGATTATGTCCGGAGCCACGTCGCCGATGCCATCCGGACCGTCATCCAGGCGACGCCGGCAGTCCAGGGCTGGACCGTGCCCATCCCAATCACCGACCAAACGGCTCCCGAGGCACCGCAACCATCGACACGTGAACAACGACTGAACTATTTGACCGATCTCGATCGGACGGGTGGCACTCCGCCACGCACCGGAGGGAACAGCGGATATCGCCCGAGCACGCGCGGACGCGAAGAAGATTTGTTCCCCGAGCCCGTCGTTCCCCCGGCCCAACAGTCGTTTCAGCCCTACCAGCGCAATCCCGTCGATATCCACGCAGCAGGACAAGCGCTCGCCACCGTCGCGGCCCAAACCCGTGAGGCGCTCCACGGTCCATTGCCTGAGTTACAGATCATTGGTCAGCTCGCAGGCCTCTACATCCTGTGCGAATCACCGAGTCACGAGCTCTATATCATTGACCAGCACGCCGCCCACGAACGCATTAACTACGAGCGTCTGATGACCCAACATGCCAACGGCAAAATCGAAGTACAACCGTTGTTGATCCCCCACCGCGTCGCCATGGTGCCACAGGATGCATTGTTGCTCATCCAGCACCGCGAGGTTCTGTTGCAGTGGGGGTTCCGCATCAGTGAGGACGGCAATGACATCGTGGTCCACGCGATACCCGCCACCGTCGCACCCATCAAAACCGAGGCAGCGCTGCTCCAGATCGCAGCAGCCCTGCGGGATGCCGGCGGGACACTCCCCAGCGACTGGCGTGAACAGATGCTGATTACCCTTGCCTGCCATACATCTATACGGGCGGGGCAGCGGTTATCAGTCGCCGAGCAGCAGGCCCTGCTCTCGCAGATGCAGCAATGCACCAATCCGCGCACCTGCCCCCATGGCAGACCGACCATTGTCAGCATGCGCTTAGATTTGTTCGCGCGGCAGTTCGGTCGCATCACCTAACCCATTTCGCCACCGCCGTGCTCGTCACGCGCGGAATTCGCCATTCTTTCGTCTGAAAGGGACCTCCATGAGTAACGCCGCCCTGCAGTATGCCGCCACACACACCGATCAACACCTCGAACACCTCAAAGAACTTATCCGCATCCCCAGCATCAGCGGCATGTCGGTCCATCACCCCGACGTACGCCGGGCGGCCGAGTGGCTCGCCAACCACCTCAATACCTGCATCGGGTTCACCAATGCACGGGTCGTCGAAGGCATTGCATTGCCGATGGTCTATGCCGAGCGGTTGATTGACCCCGCCAAGCCGACTGTTTTGGTCTATGGGCACTTCGATGTACAACCCATCGACCCCATCGAGTTATGGAACACCGTGCCGTTCGAACCGACCTTGGTGGGCGACAATCTGTATGCACGCGGTGCCGTCGACGACAAAGGCCCGACGATGGCAGCCCTCAAAGCGCTCGAATCGCTCTTGGCTACCGATGGCCTGCATGTCAACATCAAAGTCCTGCTCGAAGGCGAAGAAGAATCGGGGGGTGAATCAATATCGGACTATGTCGCCAAACACCCGACCGAACTCGCCTGCGACTACGTCCTGATCCTCGATACCGGTATGGTGGGCAAAGACATCCCCACCATCACGCACTCGCTCCGTGGCATCACCTATGTCGAGATCACCGCGCACGGCGCTGCCGGTGACTTGCATTCGGGCGGCTACGGCGGCATCGCACCCAATCCGCTCCAAGCACTCGCTTGGGTGCTGGCCGACTTGAAGGGCCGCGACGGGCGCATCAACCTCCCCGGCCTCTACGAGATGGTACGCCCATTGACCCCGGCCGACAAAGCAATCCTCGATCGCCAATCTGCCGAGCGCGGTCCCGATATGCTGGCCGCTGCCGGATTAACGTCGTTCCCCGGGGAACATCAGTACTCGGCGATGGAGCGCATGACGTCGCGGCCGACCTTCGAAGTCCACGGCATCATCGGTGGGTTCATCGGCGAGGGCAGCAAGACCGTCATCCCCGCAGAGGCCAAGGCCAAAGTCAGTCTCCGTTTGGCACCAGGGCAGAACTCGGTCAAGGTATTTGACATCCTCAAACAGCGTGTCAGCGAACTCGCCCCCGAAGGTGTGACCATGGAAGTGGTGTGGCTCAATGGCGGCGAACCGCTGTTGCTCCCACTCGACGCACCCGTGCTCAAGATTGCCGCTGCCGCCTACGGCGCCGAATTTGCAGCACCGGTCGAGTACGTGCGTGGCGGTGGGTCCATCCCGGTCGCCGCGTTGTTCGACAGCACCCTCCACGCACCGAGTGTCATGCTCGGCTTTGGGTTGCCCGACGACAACGTCCACGCACCCAACGAGAAGTTCCATCTGCCCTACTACTACGCCGCGATTCGTAGCTGCATCCGCTTCTTGACAGCATTGGGGGCCTAAATGGACCGTCGCCGCTGGCGCATCATCCTCAACATCGTTGGTCTGGTATTTGTCTCATTGGCACTGTTCATCCAGTATGCCCAGGGGTCGGTCACCGTCGTCGCATGGGCGAGCCTCGTGATAGCCCTCATCGCCATGTTGGCGAGTCGATTTTTGCGCGAACAGATGCGCAAAGACAAGTAACCGTGCGTTCGTTGCGCAAACCCTGCTCACAGTGTGAGCAGGGTTTTTCGATGCACCCAATACTCCATGCGTTGGCCATCCAACATGCAATGACATGTACCCCAACGCGTTATGCGTTTTCCGCTCAGGCAATGCGCCACGCGACCGTCTGCCCGACAGCAGTGGTTCCCAGCGGGTGCGTCCCCGTCTCCCAATGGAGCATGCCCTGACCGGTATGGTGGGTGATACGGATGACCCCTCCGTCCACCGCGACGTCGACAACTTCAGACCCGAAGCGCAACCCAGTCAGCGCCATGGTTGGCACACGCGGCGTGACCACGATGCGCCGCTCGGGCAGGTACGGCACAATCCCCAGCAACCCCTCGACGACACCCTGGCAGTACAACGCGGCCGACCAGAGCTGCACAAAGCACATCCCTTCGGGAATCAGCTCTTTGAGCAACCCGAGCGAACCATGACGGGCAGTCTGGCCAATGTTCCGCAACAACGTCATGGCATACGGCGCATCATCCTGCGCACAGGCAGCCAATGCCAGAAGCCCGGTCGGTAATGTCCAGACCGACGCTTC
>CAIPUQ010000348.1 GCA_903868295.1 uncultured Roseiflexaceae bacterium | reverse complement strand
TTCGTTGGGGCTGCTCCGCGATGACGCGGCCATGGCTGCGTTTTTTGCCTGTTGTGATGTGGTGCTCCTGCCGTCACGGAGTGACTGCTTCCCCAGTTTTGCCGTCGAAGCGCTGCGCTGCGGCGTGCCCATCCTCGTCCACGACACTCCCGGGCTGCGCTCGATTGTCTGGCAGGCAGACGCCGGTCGCGTCATCGACTGTACCGATCTGCAGGCACTCCAACAGGCACTCACGAACCTTCCTGCGCGACCAGATATCGTCCAGATGGCACGTCTCTTTGACCCGTTGGCAAGTATTGCAACCATCAGAGCGGTGCTCCAGCAGACCGTTGCAGCACGTACACCTGCCCCTGCCACGCAAGCGGTCGTGACGCGTCACCTTGCAAACGAAGTCGACATGGCCTATCGTCGCCGCGCCCAGACGTTGGTGCACTACCTCGAGCTTGACGATGCACAGGTCGTCCTCGACTGCGGATGCGGCCAAGGCGTGTATGTGCAGCTCCTGCGGTCGCTCAGCCAGGCAACGGTCGTCGGGGTAGATCGCGACCGCCAGCGCCTCTCCGAAGCAGTCCCGCAGCCGGTCCTGATGGCTGACTTGGCGGCACTGCCGTTCGCCCCAGCGACATTCGATCGAGTGTTGTTCTCTGAAGTCCTCGAACATATCCCCGATGACAGCGACGCGCTCCAGACCCTCTTTCACCTACTCGTCCCAGGCGGTATTTTGGCCATCAGTGTGCCTTGCGCGCAGTATCCGTTCTGGTGGGACCCCATCTCGCGCATCCGCGAGGTGCTCGGGATGTCACCCCTCCGCGCGCATCCGTGGATTGCCACCATCTGGTCAAACCACGTGCGCCTGTATACCCCAGAACATCTCGCGGAACTCCTCGTCGGCGCGGGATTCGTGGTCGAAGAGATAGAACGACAAACGCGCGCTACGGTGCCGTTTGCACACTTCATCGTCTACAGCATCGGCAAAGCATTGCTGGACCGGCAGATCCTCTCGCACCGATGGCGCGCCTACGCCGATCGCCGCATGGGGGCAGCCAACGATGGGCGTTGGTGGCATCCGTTCAATCTGCTCCGGGCTGTTTTTCGATGGTGCGATCTACCCAATCATCGGCGCATCGATCAACGCGGCCCAGGCGTCATTATCGTCGCCAAAGCCCGTAAACCTCAGGCGGATGCGCCGTTGTAGCGCACCAGTGCCTTGGTCCAGACGAATCGGGTCACCACAAAGAACCCCAGGGTGACCGCCGCCTGGATGGCCACATTACTCATGTTGATGCGCCCAATGATGACCTCAGCCGGCACCGTGACCGCAAACGCCATCGGTACCAGATAGGTCAAAATGACCCGCATCCAGCGTGGGTAAATGTCGACCGGCAAGCGACCTGCCGAGGCGATGTTGTCGAACAGTTCGAAAATGTTGTCGACCCGAATTACCCAGAACGCAATACAACTCATCAACAACCACATCGTATAGATCAGCACGATGCCCAGCAGCAACGTCAGCCCAAACAACGCCACCTGTCCTGCATCCAACGGCGCACCTAAGCGCACGAGGCCGTCAATCAGGATGGCGACTCCAGCCACGATGTCGACTAACTGCCAGATTCGCACCTCGCGGATGCTAATCTGTACCTGCGCATCGATCGGTTTGAGCAACACAAAATCGAATGTGCCCTTTTGGATGTCGGTCATCAACCGTTCGATGTTGGGCTGGATGCTCATCTGCACCACCGCCGTGAGCACCGTATAAATCCCCAGCAATGACTGGAGCTCGTAGCGGCTCCAACCGCCCAGGGATTCGGTCTGCGCATAGACCAGGCTCAGCACCACCAGCGCCGTCGCCAACGCAATGGCTGTCTCGAAGAGTTGGATGACGAAGTTGATGCGGTATAGCAGTTCGTTCATCACCGCCAGGCGCAGGTATTGCCACGCCAGTACTATTGATCTCCGCATGACTACGCTCCTACCGCGCTATAGCGCTTGATTCCAGCGTTCCATCCCACTACAAAAAGTACCGTCGCCACCGCGAGCCAGCCGAGTTGGATGCCCAACCCGAGCACCATCTCGGGCAGGGCCAATTTGCCGATAATCACCTCGATGGGGAACCCAAAGCTCCAGCGGAACGGCAACACGTTCGCGATCCGCTGCGCCCACTCCGGCAGCAACGCCTGTGGCACCAATCGTCCCGACAAAATCGTCTCGACCGCGAAGTACAGGTTGAAAATCGCACTCACCCGGGTCGTCCAAAACGACACCATGCCCAGCGCATAGACCAAGACAAAGCGCATCACAAAGCTCAATACCAAACTGAGCGCAAAAATTACCAATGTCAGCCACCCACCGGGGTAGACCGGGCTGAACAGCCACCACAAGGCGACACCGATGGGGATCCAATACAGCGTACCGACGATACGCATGGCAATAAAGCCCGCCATGTCGTAGTGGAACGGATGGAGCGGCCGCAGCAACAACGGTGTCAATCCGCCCTCGCGGACGCGTTGTTCGAATCCGAACGGGGTCAAGGCGATGTTCCACTGCCGGACCAGTGTCCAGGCGATGTAATACGCTGCCAAGTTACCTGCAGTATAGCCGGCGATAGAGCCGCCGTTTTCGTTGGCCAACGCCGACCACATCACCAGATAGATCATCGGCTCAAAGACCATACCGAGCAGCCAAAACAGATTCCCCAGCCGATATTGGAGCATCTCGAGTGTCGAGGTCAGCACCATTTTGCGATAGATATCCCACAAGAGCCGCATAATATCCCTCTATCTCGATCCGTCTGGTACCGTACAATACAGCATCACCACACAGGAGCACCATTATGATTCGCATCGGACTGTGTACCGAAGTCGCCAACGCATCAATCGTCGCCGACACAGGCATCGACTTCATCGAAGAAAACATCCAGCGCTTGCTTGTCCCACGCCAGGATGCTGCTGCATTTGCCCCGCTGCTCGCCGCCGCCAAGGCATCACCGCTGCCGATTATCGCCGCCAACGCGTTCTTGCCCGGTGACCTCAAGTGTGTCGGTCCAAATGTTGACAGCGACGCACTCATGCACTACGGGGCGGTCGCCTTTGCCCGTGCCCAGCAGGTCGGTATCCGCACCATGGTCATAGGCAGTGGTGCGTCCCGCCACATCCCCGATGGCTGGAGCGTCAGCGCTGCCGACGAGCAGTTCACCGACCTGCTAAAGCAGTACGCGCCACTCGCCGAGGCACACGGCGTCACGATTGTTGTCGAAGCGCTCAACCGTGGTGAATGCAACTACCTCAATAGCCTCGCCGAGGGCGCTGCCATTGTCGCTGCCGTGGCACATCCTGCCGTCCAGCTCTTGACCGACATCTATCACATGCTCCGCGAGGACGAGCCGGCGACTGCTATTACGACCCACGCGGCAGTTATCCGCCACGCCCACATTGCCGAGCGGGCCGAGCGCACTGCCCCAGGGATAGCCGGCGACGACGTTTCGGCGTACTTCGCAGCCCTCACGCAGATGCGCTACCGTGGCGCAATCGCAATCGAAGCACGTATGGGGAGTAACCTCAACGGCGAGACGGCCCGCGCCGTGCAGACCATCCGCGCTGCCTGGGATGCTGCTCAGCGCCCGTAGACCTGGGCTATGACGTCTTCGATGGGCGGCTCGTTGATGCCGATATCGTTGATCTCGTGCGCCGCCAGTAACGCTGCGGTCACCCGCGGCACATCGGCTTTGGCTACCTTGATGGTATATGTGCCGTCGTCACCGTGGATTAGCTCGCCATACACGGCAATTTCGGCTGCACTCGCTGTGGTCTGCACGGTGATGGTCCGCGTCGGTGCATAGCGTTGCACCAGGTCAGCCAGGGCGCCGTCGAACACCACCACCCCGTGGTTAATCATCACGACGCGTTTGCACAGCGCCTCGACATCGGCCATGTAGTGGCTGGTGAGCAGCACAGTAGCGCCGTAGCGCTGGTTGTACTCGCCGATGAACTGGCGGATGTGCTTCTGGGCGGTGATATCGAGGCCAATCGTCGGTTCGTCGAGGAACAGCACCTGCGGCTTGTGCATCAACGACAACGCGAATTCGGTCTTCATCCGCTCGCCCAGCGACAAGTTGCGCACCGGTTTGGTCATCAACGGTGCGAGCCCGAGTAACTCGATCAAGGCGTCTTTGTTACGCTGGTAGTCGCTGTCGCCGAAGCCGTAGATGGTACGCGCCAGCTCAAAGGTATCGCCGGCCGGCAGGTCCCAGAGCAGGTTGTTGCGCTGCCCCATGACCAACGTCATCTGGCGCAGATAGGCGTAGTCGCGTTCAAACGGCGTGTAGCCGAGGACGGTGCAGCTCCCACTGGTGGGGTGCAACAAGCCAGAAAGCATTTTGAGCGTAGTTGTCTTGCCGGCACCGTTGGGCCCGAGGAAGCCAATCACTTCGCCCGGCTCGATGTCGAAGCTGACCCCGTCGACTGCTTTGACCGAGTTGTACTGCCGATTGACGAGGCTCTTGACCGCTTGCACAAACCCTGCATCCCGGATGGGGACGTCATAGTACTTACGCAAATTCTCAACGTGAATGATGGGCGACATAATGTCCTTTGGGAGATATCAGATATCAGGTATCAGATATCAGATATCAGTGATTAGGTATCAGAGATCACAGATCACAAATTAGAATCGAGCAGAGTAGCGGGCACAAGTCATAATTGACATCGCAAATGGCGTACGAGCGGAAGAACACAACTCAGTTCCGCTGCGACTCTGCGTGACCGTGCCCCGTATACACTCGGCTGCAAGTCATGAAATTCATAATTCATAATTCATAATTCATAGTTTTCCCGTTATCGCTCCACGCACATCTGCATGCTGCGGGGACATCGTTGATCCGGGGCAGATTTGCTACGTGAATGATGGTTACTATACCCTCACAAACATATTTATGCTTCAGCACGTCTAGTTTGCTTTTTTCTCTGTGTCTGTATTCTCATAGGCGGTGAAAAACCGTTGTGTGGGAGCACAACGGTTGTGTCTGGAAACTCAGTGCAAGCGACCGTTCAAATGCTTTCCACAATTGCTTTGCGTTGGGCGGCATACTCTTCTTCGGTGATAACACCTGCTTCTCTCAAATCGGTGAGGGCTTTGAGCCGATCTGCAAGGGTGTTGGTGGGTGTGGCTTGTACGGGTGCGCGCATCGCTGGCTCAGATGTAGCAGTGAACGAGGCTCCTACCGCCGCACGGATATCATTGGCGATGGCGCTTTCGTCATATATCGAGAGCACCCCGGTGCCACGTTTTTTGATGTAGTGAAGTCTGCCGAATGAAAGTACGAGTTGATGTAAAAAAGGTA
>CAIPUQ010000347.1 GCA_903868295.1 uncultured Roseiflexaceae bacterium | reverse complement strand
GTCCGGTCGACCGTGTAGACCGGCACGCCTTGGGTCCATTCGCGCACGGTCAGATCGGCCATGGGGAACAAGCGCTGGAACGAGTCTTGTACCGCATCGGTCAGGCTCGTGACCAGCTCGGGATAAAACGGGCGCGTCCCAATCGGCAAATCAAACGGCAACTCCTGCACCGCTTTGTAGCCGTCACCAGTTCCCCACAACAAACCGCCTTTGTGTTCGCGAATCCACGCCCCTTGCTCGGGGATCATAATGGTGGGCAGCCCACTCGGGACACCCGATGCGTTGCCGATGACGCGTGTTGCGACCACCCGAAAGATGGGCAATGTCATGCCGATCGTCGCCAAAATGTCGTTGCTCCAGGCTCCACAGGCGAGCAGGACCGTACGCGACATATATGAGTGACCGTTCCGTGTCGCCACGCCAGTGACGCGCGCACCGTCCATGAGCAAGGACGCAACCTGCTCGCCATACACTGCCGTCCCGCCGGCGGCCAACACTGCATCGGCGATGGCCTGCACTGCGGGTGTGGTGTGGATCTGGATGCCGCGCGGGTGGTACGTCGCACCATACACCTCGGTCGCCGCGATTGCACCTTCGCTCAACTCTGCAATGGCACCGGCGTCCAACGATTGGATGTCGGGCGGGGTCAATGCATGACGCAGCATCGGTGCGATATAGGCGTCATAGCCGGCTTTGGTGCGCGCCAAAAACAAATTGCCGTTCTCGCGCAGCTGAATGTCAGCGCGTTTTCCTAATGCCCGATAAAACTCAATGCTGAATTCTTCGAGCGCCAGTTCGTTCCGCCCCCAGCCCGCTGGACCAAATCCAGCGGCCCATGCGCCGACGAACCCCGCACCGGCACCGGTGGTGGCAATCCCTGGCGCACTGGCGTCGATGACCAACACGTTTATGCAGCCCAATTGTTGCAGGTGATAGGCTGCGCTCCAGCCAAAGATCCCGCCGCCGACGATAATCGCATCATAGCTCTGCATGGTATTCCTCACTGCTGATTCTTATACCGAGACGGATAGCAAGTCAATCAACGGCTGGATAGACGGCGCGCTCGGCAGTTCGTGTACCGCGACCACCAACGCCTCGGCCTGCGGCACCGGGATGACTGGCCCAACCAGACCCATGAACGTAGCCGTTACCGCTGCATCATCCAACGTGTACGGTGGGCGTCCAAACGCGGTATCCACCTGCCAACACACGCCATAGTCAGCGCTGAGGACCGTGGGGTCTGCATGCGCGCCGGCATAGGTCTGAACGACGCTGTCCCAGAGAACGGGATCAAATACCGCTGTAGTCCCGCTGTACCCCGTTGCAGTTAGTTGTGCTGCCATGTATCCGCCCTCAGCCGCTCTGCCGGTCTGGAGTTTTTGGGTGTGACTGCTGTCCGTGGAGTACCGCGTGCCACCTGCATAGGCGCAGGCAATCGCGAGTGCCTGTGCAAGTGCGCCGGCTTTTGCACGGTGAATGACACACACTGCCGTCGCTGCGCCATACACGCCGTAGGCTCCGGGCTGAGGCACATGCGTACCGTTGGCCGCGGAGCCGCCCCAGGCTGCCTGCATGCGCCCGATGACCTCGTAGCCCATGATGCAGGCATGCAACAGCTCCAACCCGGTCACCGGTGTGCTCCGGCCTTCTGCCCATGCAAACAGCGCCGGGAGGATGGCTGCACCCGCGGCATCGTAGCCACTCCAATCGTCATGGACGCTCCCGTGCGCCGAGACGCCGTTGACCAACGCCGCACTACGCCGGTCGACATGGAGTTCGGTCCCCCACACGGTCGCCTGGCCCTTGCGCGATTTGTGGAGCGCGAGTGCGCTCAGCATGCGTCCCGTCTCGTGCGAGCGACTCCCGGCAAGTGCAATCCCGAGTGTTGCGAGGAGGCGCTGTTGCATCGCCTGCAGCGTGGATTCTGGGTAGTCAGCCGGGCTGGTTGCATGGATCAGTGCAGCGAGGTGTTCGACGGGGTGTGTCATGCGAGGCCCCGTTCGCTGCGGTATGCCTCATAGATTGCGATGGGGTGCGTGTCCTCGACGCGCCGTTCCAGACTGCCATGCCAGTCTGCGACTGCACCGGCGGTTGTCAGCCAGACGTCGTCGTGGCGACGCACCGCGCTGAGGAACGCGTCGAGCATGCTGATGCGCCCTGGTGTGCCCAACCACTCCGGGTGTACCTGCAACACACAGCAACTGCCGTACTGCCGATAGGCGTCGAACTCCCAGAGCCAATTCGACAAGACGCCGTCGTAGTCGGGCAAGCGACTATGCCCGGGAGGGAACGCTGGGGTGAAGTTGAACTGGAACGCCGGTCGATCGTCGAGTTCTGTATGCACTGGGATTTCGACCAGCCCGTTGGCGTGGCTATAGGGTACATCATCACCGTTCAGTGTCGCCGAGTAGCGGTAGCCGGCGGCTGCAATGTCCCGTTCGAAGAGCCGCGGCCAACGCCCCTGCGGCATGCGAAAGCCCGACACTGCTTGACCGCTGAGTGCAGCCAAAATCTGCCGGGACTCGGCCAGCAGTGCCGCACGGGCGGGACTCCCGATTGCATCGTAGCGTTCGCCACGCATTCCGTGGCTGGCCAACTCGTGGCCATCTGCAGCGAGTGCACGGATGGTGTCGGGGTGGGTCTGTGCCACGCTCCCTGGGACAAACCAGGTCGCAGCAGTCTGATGGGCTCGCAGTGTCTGCCGGATCCGTTCGACGCCCCGCCGTGCCCCATACTGCCATACCGAGTAACTTTTGCTGCGTGTGGGCAAGTCAGGTGCGATTGCGACTGCGTCGACACCATCGTCGAACAACACGGCAACAATCACTGCCGATGTCTTTGTGGCAGGCCAGGGGTAGGTCTGGGCGTTGCTCATGGCCGTACCTCCGCGGCGTGCTGGTCGATCCACCATTGTGCCACGTCAGCGGCATGGGCCACCCAGACATCGTCGAGGCTCCGGATTGCCGCAAACAGCTCGCGCAGAATGCGCAATCGGCCGGGTTTGCAACTCACTTTGGGGTGGAGAATCGTCGACCAAAAGAGCCCTTCGCGATAGGATCCTTCGAACTCTGCGATCCAATTGCGTGTCACGACACGATAGTCGCTGACGCGGTCGAGCCCCGTTGGGAAGGCCGGGTCTTCGAAGTAGGCCAACGCGGTATAGTCGTCCATGTCCCAGCGCGCAGGCAACTCGACCAGCCCGTGCCGGCCATCGACGTC
>CAIPUQ010000346.1 GCA_903868295.1 uncultured Roseiflexaceae bacterium | reverse complement strand
TCGCCGAGTTCGTTCATGCCGTCTTCTCGAACATGGAGCTCCATGGTCGGAGAAATAGTAATCCGGTGCCACACATCGCCGAGTGTTGCAGACGCTTGCTTGCGCAGGATAGCATCAGCAGCGAGATCTGTGTCATTCATTTCAGAAAACATCACAGATTCTTGCTGGAGCGCTGGTGCTGTAGACATCGAATACACCGCTGGCGAAAGAATATCCATCGTTCGAAGTTGATTGCGTGGCAACGTTTGACGGCGGAGTTCTGCGGCGGCATAGACATGCTCAGAGAGTTCGTGCTCCATGGCTGCTTCGGAGAAGCGTTGCTCAAACTCATGTGGGACCGGCCCAGCAAGTCGTTCGAGTTCGGGTTCGTTCAGCGGTGCAATCTGGTCTCTGATGACCCGCAGCGGGAGGAATCGCTCTTTCAGCTGCTTGGCAGCACAAAGCTGGAGATAATGCTTGCGTGTGTATCGGGCATAGCGATCACGCCCTGCTGGCTCATCCAACACACCTTCGTCCGTATAAAATCGAATCGTGCGGACGGTAACGTTGGCCATCTTGGAGAGTTCATTTATCGTGACACCGTCTTTGGACATTTTGAATCCTAACAGTAATACTGACAACTAACAAAATAGTATAGTCATCCCCACTGTTTGTCAATCACCACAGCAGGTAATTCAGTGATTTATTGCACATTCTCATTGTTATACTCAGGGTCACGGCGCATTGCTTGGATAGCACTGTTGACATGACGTTCCATGTGCTTACGTGCAATATCACTATCCCCGGTCACAATTGCATCCACGAGGAGGCAGTGGTCTGTGTGGACTTCATCGAGTTCTGCACGTGTACGACGATGTTGTAATCCGACGAGACTCGTCATTTGCAGACCACCACTAAGCGACTCGACGAAGTACTGTAGCATTTCGTTTTTGCTTGCTGCTGCAATACGGAGATGTAATTCTGCATCGAGTTTGCTATACGCGTCAATGTCGTCACGTGACTGTGTGAGTTGCGCGATAGAGGCACGGAGCGCTACGACATCGGTGTTGGTACGTCGTGTCGCAGCCAGGGTTGCTGATTGTACTTCGATACCCAAGCGAACTTCGAGAAGCTCGAGTACCGCAACGCCGTTTAACTGCGTCGCTCGCTCAAAGAACTGGATAAGCATTGTTGCACTGACCGGACTCACCATCGCATTCCGACCGTTGGCGATCGTCAGTACCCCACGCCCAGCCAGTGTCCGAAGCGCTTCGCGCACAACAGGGCGACTGACACCCAGTATCTCCGTGAAACGCATTTCAGACGGCAACACATCACCAGGCTTGAGTTTTTGCACAAGGATGTAGCCTTGTACTTGCTCGACTGCCTGTTCTACAAGCGTTTTTTTGACAAGTTTTCCGATGGGTACAGTGGTTTGCATGACAATCTACTCGGTTTGCAGTATACTCGTAACACCTGTCATACAGCCTGACAGCCTGGCAAATAAGGTGCAGAATGGGCGGTAGGCTCCCCACACAGCAGATATCACGAAACACAATCGCCGTCATGCGGGTAGAACTCGCATGCGATCGTATTATGATGGCGATCGAAACACAAGAACTGCGTAGTGGAACAGGCCACATACAGCGGCTCTGGGACGTGTCGACCGTTGATACAGAACTGAGCGCTATACAACGCCTGTTCTATGGAAGTTTAGCACAGATACCGCAGTTTGATGCGGTTTTGGTTGATACAAAATGCACGCACTGTGACGAATACATCTCGTTAACTATAGATTCGTGCCTTAGTTTTGCTCGTTTGGCGAACAACCCATCACTCAGCATTGTGCTCTGCGTAGGAGATTCCTACCCCGGAGCCGCTTGCATAGAGCACATGGTGCGCCACACTGCCGGTGCCCATGCGCCGAATGGTGTGCGGATGAATATGGTGTATACGCAATCGCTCGAAGACACCAGCCACAACATGACGGTGCGTTATCTACTTACCGACGCCACCCATCACATGAGCGGAGCGGTGATGGATGCGCACGGCAAAATCATACTTGGAAGCATGCTCGCTGCCGAACGTGCATTGGTCGAGCGGCGTGTGCGCTTGCAACACGAAGGATACTACCCGCAACAGAATAGTGCATAATACAGGCATTCTGTGACGAGGAGTACTGCATGACAATCTGGGAACTCATTGATGGGAGCATCTACAATGCAATCGGCGTGGTCGTTGGGGGACTCCTCGGGTTGTTTTTTCGCAACGCACTCCCAGCGCGTGTCACTCAGACGGTCCAATCAGCAATTGGGCTGACGACCCTGTTCTTGGCGTTGCGTGTGTCATGGCAACTCGGAACCGTCAACGCAGGCACGATTCCCGGCATTGTTCTTGCGCTGATTGCACTGGCAGTCGGCGGTGGAATCGGTGAAGCGTTACGGCTCGACGAACGACTAGGGAGCATCGCTCGGCGCTTTCAATCGACGGCTGGACAAGCAAACGATGTGCGCTTTAGTGAAGGCTTGCTGGCAGCGTTTTTGATTTTCTGCGTGGGTCCGGTCACCATTCTTGGCAGCATTGACAATGGTCTGCGCGGCGACAATCAGTTGCTGATAGTCAAAACAGTGCTCGATACGATTACGGCCGCAGCACTCGCGAGTAGCTATGGGATCGGTGTGGTTTTTTCGGCGATACCATTATTCATAGGCCAAAGTAGTATTTCTCTGGCAGCAGGCGCATTGTCTGCGTACATCCCTGATGCCGCAACCAACCCGTACGTCATTATCTCGACGAGTACGGGCGGTATCATGCTCATCGGGCTCGGACTCAATCTGCTCGAAGTGACCCGGATCCGGATTGCGGCGCTGCTCCCAGCATTGCTGTTGGCGCCATTCTTGCTATGGATTGCGCTCCGCCTTGCCTAAAAAGAACACCACCCCTGCTGTACATAGCAGGGGTGGTGTTTCGTTGGCATTTAGTCGCCGAATTGTATGCCTTGGGCAAGTGGCAACTGATTACCCCAGTTGATGGTGTTGGTTTGGCGGCGCATATAGGCGCGCCATGCATCACTGCCACTTTCTCGGCCGCCGCCCGTCTCCTTTTCGCCGCCGAACGCACCGCCGATTTCGGCACCACTCGTGCCGATATTGACGTTTGCGATACCGCAGTCGCTTCCGCCGTGCGACAAGAATCGCTCTGCTTCGCGCATGCTATCAGTAAAGATAGCACTCGACAAGCCCTGGGCGACATCGTTGTGCATCGTGATGGCGTCATCGAGTGTTGCGTAGCTCATCACATAGAGGATGGGGGCAAATGTCTCTTCACAGACCACATCAATCTGCTTGGGCATGCGAATAATCGTTGGATCGACATAGTTCGCACCGATGTCGGTACGGTGTGCTCCGCCGACGAGGACAGTGCCGCCACCAGCTGTTGCACGTGTGATTGCCTGCATCATGGAACTGACCGCACCAGCAGTCGCTAATGGGCCGACCAAGGTACCTGCATCGAGCGGATTACCAATGGGAACGCTGGCATATGCTTTGACCAAGCGCTGGCAGAGTGCATCGACCACGCTCTCATGGACGATCAACCGACGGGTTGTCGTGCAGCGTTGTCCAGCGGTACCAACCGCACCAAAGAGCACCGCGCGAACGACCATATCGAGGTCCGCATTGGGGGTGACGATGATGGCATTGTTGCCGCCGAGTTCGAGGATCGACTTGCCGAAACGTCCTGCAACGGTGGTCGCGACCTTGCGTCCGGTCTTGGTGCTGCCGGTAAATGAAACCAACGGTAATCGGTGATCTTCTGCCATCGCTTGGCCGACCACCGCACCGGATCCAACTGCCAGTGTAAACAGCCCGTGCACACCGTGATCTGCCATGACTTTGTTGGCAAGGTGTTGCACGGCAATTGCGGACAATGGCACCAGTTCCGACGGCTTCCAGATATTGGTGTCGCCACAGACTGCCGCAATGGCAGCGTTCCAGCTCCAGACAGCGACCGGGAAGTTGAATGCGCTGATAATCCCAATGGGGCCGAGTGGGTGCCATTGCTCGTACATACGATGTTGTGGACGTTCGCTGTGCATGGTCAATCCATACAGTTGGCGACTCAAACCCACGGCAAAATCGCAGATATCGATCATTTCTTGGACTTCGCCGAGTCCTTCGGGGCGAATTTTGCCCATCTCGAGCGAGACCAACTCGCCCAATGGCTCTTTGTATTCGCGCAGAATCGTTCCCAAATCACGCACAACATCGCCCCGCTTTGGAGCAGGAACATGTCGCCACGACGTGAACGATGTTTGCGCGGCGTTGACTGTTCGTTCATAGCTTGCATGATCAGCTAATTGCACCTGTGCAATTGCATCACCAGTGGCAGGGTCGTAGCTCGTTATCCACTCACCTGCTGACGAGATCCACTCTGGTCCCGTGCATGTGCCCAAATTGCGGTCTGTAATGTGTAACTTCGCGAGGAGATTTTGTGTTCGCGTGGCCATCGTCACTCCTTTGGTTCGCACCACTGCGGTGCGCTACGTCAGTGTATTGTACATCTGCCCCGTGGCTTTGTCAGCGTTAGCCTGGTTCGTGTTGTTGGAATGACTCTACTGCAGAGACGATATCCGAATAGATTTTTCCTTGCCCTTTGCCGGTTGACGGTCGCCAGTTATCGGCTACTTTACGGATATATCGGCCAAACAACGTCCGCACATACGGGCTGAGGATGACCAAATCGAATTGCGGAATCGTGCGCTCTATACGTTCAGCGTCTTTGTCCCAGTTCGAGCGCCACCCTATGAGCTCCCACGTGACCAGGATATGGGGATGGGTCTGTTGCAATTTCTCGGAGATTTGGTCTTTGAAACCTTGCTGTGTTTCGTTCCCACCGATATAGAGCACTTTGCACGGTCGCGGCTTTACCGTGTGCGTGGGTCGCTCGAGGAGGGTTGCGTATTGCGTAGCATTGCTCTGCGGGAATTGCATCAGTATGCTTAACGTTGCGCGCGCATGGTGCAACGACTGCTGCCCCAAGTATATGTTGAGCAGCTGCTCGATGAGGGTGACTGCGTCGTCGTGTTTGCCTGCCATGAAGGCGAGTTGAATGCGCAAGTTGAGGGTTTCGGCCTCTCCCCAGATACGTACTATCGTCTCATAGGCAGCAACGATGACTTGATCGATTTGTGCAGCATACTCGCTGTAATGCTCGGCGTGGTACTCGAGCAAATTCAACATATACTCGATGGATTCTTCGTGGTTGCGTGCCACTGCGATAGTCCATGCCTCGAGCAGGAGCGTGAGCTTTTCGGCGCGAGAAAGGACAATGAACTTTTGTCCGTAGAAGTACCGCTGCCAGATATCACGCGGTTGCTGCATCACTTCGGCGACGTTGCACAAATCAAAGATGTCGACATCACGATACTGAAAGAGGTGGATCATGACCGCTCTGCCTGCGTCTCGGTCGACGCGGGCGATATTGTGGTAGATCGTCAACCAATGCCGCAGCGGAAAGAAAATAGTCGAAACAAACACGATGTGCAGGTCTTGCATCAGGGTCGGGATATCGCTCAACTGGAGCTTTTGCGACCAGGTACGGATTTTGAGGAACATTGCCCAATCAAATAACCCACGCGTTTGGTATGCAACGAGCTGTCGCTCCATCCCACTTTTTGCATCATTAAAAAAATCATACGCATCATCAAAATTGCCATCGCCCATCGCAATGATACCCAACACGAACTGTGCGTTTGTCTGTTCGCCGTGGGGGATGCGTAGGGCTTCGTCGAAGTACTGCCGTTGTTGCTTGAGTGCGATATGCACCACACGGAAATCGTTGGTGTCGTTGGGCACAATAGAGTCGAGGGCGGGGAAACCGGCTGCAGACAACCCGATGTCGGTATGACATTGGGCAATTTCGCTGAACCCCGGAACGGTACACGCCAGCTCAAAGAGCTCAATTGCTCCTTTGAATTGTTTTTTGCGTCGTAAGAGCTGACCACGCTTGCGGAGACACCGTGCATAGAAATCACCCAGACAATTGCTCGTCAGACAATTGCGAATGAGTGACTGCAGAATTTGGTCAGCCTGAATTTGGTGTTCACCGTTTCGCACCAAACGCGCTGCGATAGCATAAATTGCATGGGGAACACTATCGGGATGCTCTGCGTGCTGCAAGTGTGGGATTGGACAATGCGAAAGCAACGTCGCAATCGACCCATAGTCAGACCGCGCTTCGAGGGCGGGGATAATTGCATAGAGCAACAAGACATCGTGCGCAGGGAGTGTGGCAAGCACTTTTTCCCAGTACC
>CAIPUQ010000345.1 GCA_903868295.1 uncultured Roseiflexaceae bacterium | reverse complement strand
GACTTCTCGACCTTGGTGCCGGCAGGGCGACTGTAGTACTCGTTGATGAGCGTGCCCTGTGCGTCGTAAAAAGCCAAGTGAATGGGCTCGGCTGGCACATCCTTGAGCCAGTAGGTGATGATTGCACCACGTGGTGGATTGATCCCCGAATCGAGGAAGGTGCGCTCGACGAACCCTTCGTCGTTGATTTTGGCAGTATGTGCGCAGACATCGCCCAAGCCTGCCATGTAGTTTTTGCCAGGAGCACCTGCACCGTCTTCGTCTTCGAACAACGCTGCCAAGATGCGCTCGGATGGGCGTGGGGCAAACAGATGCGCCGCTGCCTGCTTGGCGGCAGGGTTGTACTGGCGCAACGGCGTGATGTCGTCGAGGATCCACATGGCGCGGCCGTGCGTGCCAGCGACCAGGTCACCGTTTTTGATGATGAGGTCATAGATCGGGCAGACCGGCAAATTGAGCTGGAACAGCTCCCATGCCGCGCCACCGTCGAACGAGACATACAGATTCGTCTCGGTACCGGCAAAGAGCAGATCCTTGCGGACCGAGTCTTCGCGGACAATGCGCACAAAATGATCGGCACCGATACCAGCCGTGACTTTTTTCCATGTCTTGCCGCTGTCGGTCGAGCGATAAATGTACGGCGCGTAGTCATCCAATTTGTGCCGTGCAGCCGAGAAGGTGATGGTATCGGCGTTGTGTGCAGACACTTCGATGGACGTTACCATGGCCCATTCGGGCAAGTCCTTGGGGGTCACATTGGTCCAGGTCTTGCCGTGGTCACGTGACACGTTGATAAGGCCGTCGTCCGATCCTGCCCACAATTCACCCGCACGATGCGGTGATTCGGTGAATGAAAAGACCGTGCAGTAGACTTCTGCACCGACCGAGTCGCGGTCGATGGGTCCGCCGGTTACCTGCAGTTTGGACGCGTCGTTGCGGGTCAAATCCGGACTAATGGGGGTCCAGCTCTGGCCTTCGTTGGTCGTCTTAAAGACCACATTGCCGGCGCAGTAGAGTGTGTTGGGATCGTGTGGCGAAAAGACAATTGGGTAGGTCCAGGCGAAGCGATACTTGTGCGACACCGCACCTTCACCGGTCATCGACTCGGGCCAGGTCGTCACCAAACGAATCTGCTGGGTTCGTTCGTCGTAGCGCTGCAGACAATTGCCGCCGCCCGACGACGACCCGATGGCACCGACATACACGATGTTGTCGTCCTTAGGGTCGACCACGATGTAGCCCGACTCACCGGTGCCAGCGATTTTGACGGCGCTCCACGGGATCGAGGTGCTGGCCGATCGGCTGGGGACTGCCAACGAACTATTGTCCTGCTGGGTGCCATAGACACGGTATGGCGTACGATTGTCGACGCCGATATGGTAGTACTGCGAGGTTGGCTGGTTATAGATGCTGGTCCAGGTCCCGCCGGTGTTGAAGCTGATGTTTGCACCGCCGTCGTTGCCTTGGATCATGCGCTTGTTGTACACGGGCGAAATCCACAAGTCGTGGTTATCGCCGTGTGGGGTGTCAATTTGGGTATACGTCGCGCCTGCGTCTGTGGACTTCCACAAGGAGAGACAGTTAACATACACCGTGTCGGCATCTTGGGTGTCGGCATGGACGTGTGTGTAGTACCACGCGCGCGAAATGAGCAAATCATTGGCAGCGACGTGTGACCAGGTCTCGCCGTAGTCATCCGAGCGGTACATGCCTGCAGCATCTGCGTGCTGGATCAGACACCAGACACGACCGGGTCGTGCCGGCGAGGCAGTGATACCCATCTTACCCAGTGTGCCGGAAGGCAGACCCGGTTTGCTGGTGATGTCTTCCCATGTATCGCCGCCGTCTTTGGAGCGGTATACCGCCGAGCCAGCGCCACCGGACGAAATATCCCAGAGTTTGCGGTGTGCTTCCCATGTGGTGGCATACAGGATACGTGGATTATTGACATCGACAGTGAGGTCGATGGCGCCGGAGTTTTCGTCACGATAGAGGACCTTGTTCCAGGTTTCGCCACCGTTGGTGGTCTTGTAGACACCACGTTCGCTGTTCGGGCCAAACGCATGGCCGAAGGCTGCGACCCAGACGATGTCAGGGTTGGTGGGATGAATGCGCACTTTGGCGATGTGACGGGTATCGGCGAGGCCCATGTGCTTCCAGGTTGCACCTGCGTCGGTGGAGCGGTACACGCCGTCCCCATGCGAAACGTCGATGCGGATGGTGGCTTCGCCCATGCCGGCCCAGACCACATTGGGGTCGGATTCAGAGACGGCCACTGCGCCGACCGACGACGTCTTGAAGAAGCCGTCCGAGACATTGAACCAGTATTGACCAGCATCAGTGGTCTTCCAGACACCACCTGCACAGGCTCCGAAGTAAAAAACATTGTTATCTTTGGGGTCTCCGGCGACGGTGACGACACGACCACCACGGAACGGTCCGATACAACGCCATTGCAATAGTCCATCAAACTGTTCGGTCATGGAATACCTCATTCTGGTTATGCGACTGCTGCGATTATAGCAAAAAACATCGGCACACTATATCTCGCTCCTCGCATCATGGACTGTTTCGTCACGATGCTATGAATGGGCATTCATGCTGAACACGCAGCATGTTGATTGTGTTCTTGTACGCTGTCTCGCACGTCTGTTGGACGTTCACAATGTATGTTACGTTTTGTCGGCTTACGAAAACTCTGGCACGATGATGTACGAAGTCCTGCACAATCATGAACACCGCATAACGACGAAATCTGTACGCACGTACCCATCAAAAGAGAAATCAGAATCTACGCCCCATCACGCTGTCGGCGCTGTATGGCAACGAGCGGCGGTACAAACAATCCCAAGAATGCGACATTCAACACGACATTGCCGGGGAGCTCGGCCATAAATGAGCCAACGCTATCGACCACAAACCATGCACCCAACGCCACCACCATGATGCGCGGTAGCGCAGGATTGTTCTTCATGTGGTCTGGCGTTGCGAGCTGAAACATCAGGACTCCCCAGCCGACCATTGTCCCGCCCAACACCGCATTGACTGCGCGGGTGTCCGCAGCAAAAAACGCAGGATCCCCGTTCAACGGCCACGAGAGCAGATCGAACAAGAAGAGCCAGGCACCCGCGGTCGCTGGATAGCTGGCCAGTGCACACAGGATACCGGTAACAATTGTCACGACGCACGCTATCCGTAGCCAAGTAATGCTCGTATGCATGCTCATCTGAAGGTTCCTTCCCAATCATGATTCACGCGGACATACAGTAGAAAAACCACCCACGACTCACTCAACATGAGGTAGTGGGTGGTTGATGGTTAATACGTATCGTCTCTTCAAAACATCACGCTCTGTGTTCTCGAAGTGCCGAAATTTGAGGACGTGAATCTATCGCAGTTCGATTGTCGTGCTCGTTTGGATGAATGCACGATTGCCGAGCGTGTCTCGTACACTCACCCACACCGTGTAGATACCCGCTGGTGCTGTAGGTACAAACTCAATCACTTGCGTGTGCTGCTGCGCCGCTCCCGTGTCGACTGCTATTGGTTCGAGCAGCGGCGCATTGTAGACAATGTGCCCGCGCCCTGACGCATCGGCAAAACGATATCCGTTGTGCGCTAAGTAGACATACGATCCGGCAATCCCCGTCTCGTCGTCGAGTCGCAATGTCACGGTGAATTGCTCTTCACGTGAAACCGATGGGCTCGAGAACGTGACTTCAGAGACGGTCGGTGCACTTGCATCAGACGATCCATTTGCGACGGTGACAATGACACGCTGTCCGGCTGCATAATTCCCAAACACATCGAGCGCATGCAAATCGACAAGGTACTCCCCATTCGGCGCATCTGCCGGAACGGGGCACGAAATACGGAACCGCGAACTGATTTGGCCGGGTTCAGCTGTCGTTGATTGAGTAAGCGCAGTCGCCATCACAGGGAAGCCGCACCACTCGGTTACCCACCCTGAGTTACCGCCGACAAAGCCCCATGACATGTCAATCGGCGAATCATCGGTGAGTACATATTCGATGTTCAAGGTGTCGCCGGCATTGACGCTCGTTGACAACACCATCGGTGCAAAAACCGGTGCAGTAGTGTCTCTGCTACATTTTCCCACGGTGACGTCCGTTGCATCAATGGCACATTGATCATCGCCAGTACCTGGCTGCAACACATCGCGCTCACTGCCACCGCTCAGGGAGTCATCTCCCACACCCGCATTGAGCTGATCGGAACCCGTATTACCGTTGAGCACATCATTGCCGATGCCCCCGTTGAGCGAATCGTTGCCCGTGTCACCGTTCAGGTCGTCGTTCCCGGTGCCTCCGGTAATGCGATCGCTACCGTTACCACCATGAATGCTATCGTTCCCTACGCCACCGTCAATGATGTCGTTGCCGTCACCGGCATAAATGACATCGTTGCCGCCGTTCCCGTAGATCGTGTCTGCCCCTGCATATCCACAAATCACGTCGTTACCCGCGGTCCCACGCAAGACATCATTGCGGGCGCTGCCGCGTATCGTACATGAGAGCGTTGCTTCGGTCGGGGCCGGCGGGCTCGTGCGACCCTCTGCCTGAGTAGCAGTGGGGAACAACCCGATGCTCAATGCAGCGACAATGAATATTCCTACAATATTTTTCCGCATCTAACGTTCGCTTTCACGGTGAAGGCAGGACCACTAATAATCTATACATTTCAGTGTACCACACAACAATCCGTTCATACATAAATGTTTTATGAATAAAGACCAGTTTTCTCTCATTTCGACGCGGTTATGGAGCAAGCAATGCCAACACCTCGGCGGTCGTCAGATTGGCTACATACACACCCACATCAATCCCCTGCAACGCCAAGGCGATTGCTGGGCCGCTATACTCGACGCCCACCAGTAGCTGGGCCAACTCGGCCACGTCACGCTGACCCATGAAGTCGCCGTAGATGGCTGCAGCAGCAATGTGATTGTTTTGAATATCCAGCCGTACGTCGACCTCGCCGGCAGCGAAGCGTTGGGTACGCTGCACATTGGCCGCCGGGTTGCGCCCGTAGTTCCAATCCCAATTGGCATATCGGCTCGCCCGCAATGCCGCAACGCCGACACCGTCTTCGGCGCTGAGGGTGACCGTGGGTATCTGGGTACGATCATTCGTGCCGTAGATTTTGGCGATGATACGTTCACGGAGCTCGACGGCGGTAATAGGTGTCGTCAAGAACTCGTTGATGTTTGCCACCCGGCTCCGGATGGATTTGACCCCTTTGGACTCGACCTTGCCGGGTTTGGGGCGCAATGCAGCGGTGACTGCGTCGAGATCCGAGTCCACCAGCAACGTCCCGTG
>CAIPUQ010000344.1 GCA_903868295.1 uncultured Roseiflexaceae bacterium | reverse complement strand
TTGCTGATCGATCAGACGGTGGTCGTGCCGCACGCAGGGAGCCGCAGTCAGCTCCGCTTATGGTGAGCGAGTGAGGGTGACGGTAATGCGGCCGCGGTAGCGACTACTGCCGTCGGTGTTGGTGGCGACGTGTTCTGGGGGTGCACCGAGGAAGCTCGGCGTGCCCAATTGGGTCCACTCGGCACCGTAGGTATCGGAGAGGTGTGCACTCAGGGCGCTCTGGAACGACGCATCGAGCGTGACATCAGAGGGGACGTTGACCACGAGGAGCACACTGATGGTCTGGGCGTCAGCCTGCCAGGGTTGCCAATTGGTGCCGCCGTTGCTGAGGACCAACATCGCGACACAGAGGATGACGGCCACTACAAAGGCAAAAACGCGCCAGCGGGTGTGCGGGGCGATGACGATGGCTGCATGTTCCATGGTGTGTGAGCGTTCGCTGCTGCGGTCGATGTCGGCCGCGGCGGCTTCGATGTGTTGGGCAAAGGCGAGATCGAGCTCGTGCGTTTCGATGCGATTATCATCGGAGTCGGTGATGACCGTCGTGACGTAGGCGGCGCTGATGTCCTCGGTGAGGAGCGTTGCTGGGGCAGCGACGACGGATGTAGCTCCCGAGCCGAGGTACTCGGCCTCGGTAGGCAAAAACAACGGTGCCGACATGGGAGCGATGGGAGGGCTGGGGAGTGTGAGTGGGGTAGATGCGACGGTGGGGATGGGCGATGTCGAACCGAGGATGGCGAACTGGACCGTCTCGTCGCCGCGCAAGACCGTGCGTATCGAATCGCGCATCTCGAGGATGCTGGTGAACCGGTCGGTGGGGGCAAGCTGGAGCGCGGTCGAAAGAATGGCTGCGGTATTGGCTGATACCCCGGGCACCAGCTCGCGGATGGGAGTATAGGTAAACGGCTTGTGGCCGCGGGGGTCACGCCCGCTGAGCAGGTGGTGCATGGTAGCCCCGAGGGCATAGATATCGGCAGATGGCGAGATATCGCCGCGATACTGCTCGGGTGGGGCATAACCGGGCGTCCCCATGATGTTGCCGCGCTGGCTGTTGGTGAAGCGGGCGATGCCGAAGTCGATCATGGTGACGGTACCGTCCGAGTCGTACATGATGTTGGACGGCTTGACGTCGCGGAAGATGACCGGGTTGGCCTGATTGTGCAGATAATGCAAGATATCGCAGATCTGATTGGCGATGCTCAACACGGTCGATTCGTCGAGCATGCCGCGTTGACGCAGGATATCTTCGAGATCAGTGCCACGGACGTAGTCCATGACGATGTAGACGCGACCGTTGTCGATGATACAGCTATAAAAGCGCGGAATCCCCGGGTGGGCGAGGGTCGCGAGCAGCCGTGCTTCGATGGCGCAACGTTGGAATGCCTCGACCGTGCGTTCGGGATCAAGCGGGAGCATGATTTCTTTGATGGCATAGGTGCGATGTGTGCTGTCGTCGATGGCCTCGAAGATGACCGCTTGGCCACCGGTCTTGATGAGGCGGGTCAGCGAGTAGCGCACCGCACCGTCGACGAACGAGAGGGCATGCCCACAAAAACGGCACGTATCTGCACGACGCGGGTTGATGCGTCGGCAACTCGGGCAGAGGATGTCGGAACGGCTGGTCATGCCAGAATGCCTCGATGTCTCAGGAACGGCGGTCGAAAATCGCCAGCGTCTCGAAGTGTGGGGTCTGCGGGAACATGTCGTAGCCAATCAGTGATGTCAGCTCGTAGCCCTCGGCGAGGAGTTTGGCATCCTCGATTTGGGACAACGGATTGCACGACACATAGACGACACGTTGCGGCCGGTGACGGAGAATTTCTTTACAGACGGGAGCACCCAAACCGACCCGCGGTGGATCTACGACCATTGTATCAAATGTGCGGTTGGTATTTCTTAAGAATTCAGCCACATCGGCGACTTCGGCAGTGACATTGGTGTGGTGGTTGGTCTGTATGTTTGCCTGGCAGAGGTCGATACTCTCGGCGAATGATTCGACACAATGGACAGACTGGGCGGTTGCGGCGAGATGGAGGGCGATGGTGCCGACGCCACCATACAGATCGGCGACGTGTTGGCCGGGCGGCACGGCAGCACCGATGTGGGCGAGCATGTCATCGAGCAAATAGACGTTGTTTTGGAAGAACGTATTGGGGCCAATGTGTAAGGTATTTGCACCGATGCGCATGGGCAACAGTGGTGAGCCCCAGTGTTTGTAGGGGGTCCCAAAGGAGACATCGGCGGGTGAGTCGTTGCGCAACCAATGGATGCCGACGATGGCCGGATTGGCCAGGGCTGCCTGGGCGACGGATGCGATGGCAACCTCGGCGTTGTCGTCGGGTGCAGAGGTGATGAAGGCCAGCATGTAGCGGTCATCGGGGCTGCGGCGGACGACGATATAGCGCAGGATGCCTTCGTGGCTCCGCAGATTGTAATCGGGGACGCCGGCTGCGATGAGTTGTTGCCAGATGGCGTGCGCAATGGCAAAGGCGTCGGTGGGGATCAGATGGCAGGTGGTCAGGTCAATGATGTAGTTAAATTTGCCCCCGCGGCGCAGTCCGAAGCGCCCTTTGCTGGCGATGAAATCCATGCGGGTGCGGTAGTGCAACGGGTCAGGGGATGCGACGACGGTTGGGGTGGGGATGCTACTGGGCAGGGTGTCAGCCCAGAGGGCGATGAGGGCCTGGGTTTTGGCGGCGATTTGGTCGGGGTAGCTGATATCTTGGAAGGTGCACCCGCCGCACATGTCGCTCGGTGGCGCATGTGGGCAGAGCGGGGTGATTTTGACGGCGTTTTTCGCATGGAGGATGATTTCGCGGCGGAACAATTTGGGTGTCAGCATAACGGCCTTTTGTTGGTGCGAGTCTGTCTAGTGTAACTGAAAAATCATGACATCCCGGACGTGTCGGTGACGCGGGGCGTGGCCGCGCGGGCCGCCGGAGGCGGTTTTATCCTGCTGCATAACGAGAAGCACATACGAAAATCATCTGTACTTAAGGTGATTGCGCTATAGTACGTCATACGTGGGCGTCGAGGCCTGCGTATCGTGCATCGTTGCCTTTCTGGCGATTTCGCAAGAGAAAGACACCCCATGCAATCACCCAAACGAATTCTGATTTTGACGACGGATGCGGGCAGCGGGCACCGCAGTGCGGCTGCAGCGATTGAGCGTGAGGTCAGCCATCTGTGCGAAACGCGGGTGGTCAACCCGGCGCATCATCCACTTGCGTCGACGACGCTGGCCCAGGCCGAGAAGTTTTATCTCGAGATGGTCCGTGACGCGCCCGAGCATTATGACTTTGCGCATGCAATGACCGATGTACCGGGTCTCGATATGTTCCTCGAGTTTACCTTGTCGTCGGCGGTGCGCAACTCGCTCGAGGCGATCCTGGCCGAGTACCAGCCTGATGTGGTGGTCAGCGTCTATCCATTGTTTACGCGGATTATTTCGCATATCCTCAAGCCGGCACAGCGACCGCGGTTGATGACCGTGGTCTGTGATCTAGGCAACGTGCACCGTGCCTGGTTTAATCGGGTCGACGATTGCGTGGCAGTGCCGACGGCGCTAGTGCGCGAAAAGGCACGCAAATGTGGGATCGAAGCACAAAAAATCGTCCATACCGGATTGCCCATTGATGCTGGCTATCGTGCCATGCGGGCGCCCAAAGAAGAGCTCCGCCGCGACCTCGGCTGGGATCCCGCATTGCCTACCCTGTTGTTGCTGAGCGGTGGCGCAGGGGTCGGGCCAGTGCTCGAGATGGCGCAGGCGGTCGATGCACACACATTGCCGTGCCAAATTGCCATTGTGGCCGGTCGCAATCACGATTTGGCGGCAGCCTTGCGGGCGCAGACATGGCGTAACCCGACGCATGTCTACGATTTTGTGCCGTTGGTCGATTTGGTGCACGCGACCGATATTGTCGCCTCGAAGGCAGGTGGCTTGACGGTCAGTGAGTGTATGGCGGCAGGCAAACCGATGGTCTTTTATGGGGAAGCGCCGGGCCAAGAAGGCGGCAATCGGACGTATGTGATTGCACACGACGCCGGATTGTGGGCCGAAAACGCGCGCAACTTCGTCGATTACTGTCATATTTTGTTGGCCAGCCCGGCCTTGCGCGCGTCGATGTCGGATGCCGCCCGGCGCATCGGCTACCCCGAGGCAGCAGCTGCGGTGGGTCGCGAAGTCGAACGGCTGTTGCAGATGGGCCCCGTGATGGGTGCAGGTCGCACCAAAAAGCCCAGCCCACTGGTGGTGCCGCTCGAGCGTTAGTCGTTGGTACGGCGCCACACCTGCGCAGCAGCACCAAGACAGATGCCCACGCAGGCCAGCCAGCCGGCAACCAACAGTGCAGACCAGTCAGCAAGTGCCGTGTGCGGCAGATACCAGACCCACCAGTCGCCCGGATGGCGGTTGGTGGGTTCGTAGTACCACGCCCAGCGCCGGATGGGTTGCGTGGGCATGGGGGCAGTACTGGCGTCGCTGATGCGCGCCAGGGCGGGGGTGGAACGGATGTCGAGCAGCGTCGGTCCGAGGTCGTCGTCGCGGTCGCTCAGACCGAGGGCGCGGGCGTTCCAGGGTGTGCTGCGGAGGGTGTAGTGTTGCATACCGGCACGACTGAGCAGATGGATGCGTCGGAAGGTGCCCGCCGGGATAGGGTACTGGGCATCGTCCCCCACCTGCAGGAGCATCGCTGACGCAGCGGCTTGTTCGGGGCGGCGATCGTCGAGGTGCAGGCGCAGGATGCTGAGCGGTTCGAGGCGGCAGCTGAATGTACTGGCGCCATTGCTGCGCTGCCAAAGGTGCCCATCGACGGCCTCGCTGGGGTGCCAGTTCGTCTCGATGCGGCAGGTCTGGGCTGACACGGTGCTGCTGCGCAGGCGATCCCAGAGGATGCGGGCGTGGGCGATGGGGGGGATCTCGCGCGGGACAGGCAGGTTCGAATCAATCGAAAAATTCACCGCGGCGCCGAGGAAGGTAATGCCGATGCCCAGCAGGACAGTGAGTTGGGCAGCGGATCGAACGATGCGCGATGGCGTCGCCCAGATGCCGGCGGCGACGAGGAGCGCAGCGGGGATGATGGGCACGAGGAAGCGTGGCCCCCACACCCCGCCGCCGTCCCATGCGCTCCACGATGCATAGAGGAGCAGATGCGTGAGGACGAGGCCCAGGGCGCTGGACAACATGCGGCGGTCGTGGTGCCACCAATAGCGTGCGCCGACGGGGATCCAGAGGACGAATGGCGCATACCAGATAAGCCCACTGCCACCGGAAGCGAGCAGACCGGTCAACCCGGTCAGAAACGGCGTGTCGAAGGCGGTCGACTCGGTGCCGTAACCGGTCGCAAAGAAGGTGCCGTAGCGCAGGACGTTGTAGGTGCCCCACAGGGCGATGCCGGGGATGACGCCAGCGCAGGCAGCGAGGACGGTGCTGCGGCGCAACGGGGCGGTCCAGTCGGCGGCAGTCGCCAGGATGGGGATTGCCACGACGGCGGCGATGCGGGTGGGTAGGATTAAGCCCGCGCAGAGCACCGCCAGGAACACGCTGCCGGTGGTGGCCGGCCGGCGGGTCGCACTGGCGAGGCTGGCGGTGATGAGGAGCATGGTGAGGGGCTCGGAAAAGAACGACCGTGCGTAGGGCCACAGGCATGCTCCGGCAGCCGCGCAGACGAGGGTCCAGATGCGCCCCGAGCGAGGCAGGGTGGTGCGATTGAGGAGCACCGCGAGGCAGGCGATGGCAGCGGCGGTGATAGGTGCGTTGGCAAAACTAGCCAGCAGGCGCGTTGTATCGGCGGCTACCAGTGAGCCATGGGTGGTCAATAGCGCGACCACGGAACTGATCGGAACGATGAGGAGGGACGGCAGTATGCCGTACGACGCATAGCGACCGTAATTGATCCCGTCGCGCAGGGCAGACCACGGCTGTCCATCGGCGTGACGCAGGGCAACGGATTGGGTGTGCACGATTGCGTCGCTGACGGCAATCATGGTTTCTTCATCGGGGGCGTAGGTATGGCCGCTGGCGGTGAGGATATAAAAAGCACAGCAAAGCCAAAAAACCAGCCAAGGACGGATGTGTGCGGATGGAATAGTGACCTCTGCGGATGGGGATTCTGTCACCGCTATCATACCGTATCAGGTGCGACACGTGAAAACGCGGGTCGGTGCATTGCACCGACCCGCGTCTGTGGGGATGGGGAAGGACTAGAAGTCCATACCGCCGCCACCTTGTTGCATTGGGGCTTGCTTGTCTTCGGGCAAATCGGCAATCAAGGCTTCGGTGGTGAGGATCAGGGCAGCAATCGAAATTGCATTCTGAACTGCACTGCGGGTCACCTTGACGGGATCGATGATGCCTTCTTTGACGAGATCGATGAACTCACCGTTCATGACGTTGTAGCCAAGGTTGGTGTTCTTCTTTTCGATCTGGATGCGGCGGACTGCGTCGATGATGACGGAGCCTTCTTCGCCGGCATTGCGTGCCAAGATACGCATTGGCTCTTCGAGCGCACGGCGCAAAATGCGGATGCCGTAGGTCTCGTCTTCGTGCTCAACTTTGACGTTGTCGAGGGCCGAGATGGCATTGATGAGGGCGACACCACCGCCGGGGACGATACCTTCTTCGACAGCTGCACGAGCGGTCGACAAGGCGTCTTCGACGCGGTGCTTCTTTTCTTTGAGTTCGGGCTCGGTCGAACCACCGACCTTGAGGACGGCGACGCCGCCGGCGAGCTTGGCCAAGCGCTCCTGCAGCTTTTCGCGGTCGAAGTCGCTGGTGGTCGTGTCGATTTGGGTGCGGATCTGTTCGATACGGGCCTTGATGGCCTTCTCGTTGCCGTTACCTTCGATGATGGTGGTGTTGTCCTTGTCGGAAACGACACGGCGGGCACGACCAAGGTCTTCGATGGTGGCGGAGTCGAGCTTGCGGCCGACTTCTTCGGAGATCAACGTACCACCGGTGAGGATGGCGATGTCTTGGAGCATGGCCTTACGGCGATCGCCGAAGCCAGGAGCCTTGACACCCAGGACGTTGACGGTACCGCGGAGCTTGTTGACAACCAGGGTTGCCAGTGCTTCGCCGTCGATGTCTTCGGAGATGATGACCAAGTTCTTGGTGACGGTGAGAGCCTTCTCGAGGACCGGCAAGATCTCTTGGATGGCGCTGATCTTCTTGTCGGTGATGAGGATGTATGGGCTCTCGAGCTCGGCTTCCATGCGCTCGGAGTTGGTGACGAAGTAGGCCGAGATGTAGCCACGGTCGAACTGCATGCCTTCGGTGTATTCCTTCTCGAAGGCAATACCCTTGGACTCTTCGACGGTGATGACGCCATCTTTGCCGACTTTTTCCATCACTTCAGCGATGATTTCGCCGATTTCGCGGTCAGCAGCCGAGATGGATGCCACGTGGGCAATGTCGGCGCGATCGCGGATGGGGGTTGCCATATCGCGCAGCTTGGCGATGAGGGCTTCGGCACCACGGTCGAGACCGCGGCGGATCATCATCGGGTTGGCGCCAGCAGCGACCATTTTGAGGCCTTCGGTGACGATGGCCTGAGCAAGGACGGTTGCGGTGGTGGTACCGTCGCCGGCGATGTCATTGGTCTTGGTGGCGACTTCGACCAACAAGCGAGCGCCCATGTTTTCGAATGGGTCTTTGAGTTCGATTTCTTTCGCGACCGTGACACCGTCGTGGGTGACGGTCGGAGCGCCGAACTTCTTGTCGATGGCGACGTTGCGGCCGCGGGGTCCCAAGGTGGTCTTGACGGCGTCAGCGACGGCATCTACACCACGCTTGAGGGCGCGACGAGCCTCTTCGTTGAAATAAAGTTGCTTAGGCATGTGTTTCCACTCCTCAAATCAGACTGGTAGTTGGATTAACCCTGGATGACGCCGAGGATGTCTTTTTCGGCCAAGACGAGGTAATCCACGTCGTCGACCTTGTACTCGGTGCCGCTGTACTTGGCGAACAGGACCTTGTCACCGACCTTGACACTCATCGGTACCAATGCGCCTTCGTCCGTGCGGCGACCATCGCCGACAGCGACGATTTCGCCCTCCATGGGGCGTTCTTTGCTGGCGGTGTCTGGGATGAACAAGCCGCCCTTGGTCTTTTCCTCGCGCTCTGCCGGTTTGATGACAACCCGGTCGGCCAGCGGTCGGATGCGGAAGTTTGCAGCCATAGTGACGCTTCCCCTCATCTGCGATACATACATTTAGCAGTCAAACAGCTCAACTGCTAACCATACCTAACTATAGATAAAGCACCATCCCTTGTCAAGAGAAAACTCGCACTCAGGGAGTGCGAGTGCTAACTCTTATGAAATATTAGCACTCCATTGTGCGTGTGAGTAGCGGGCGGATGCAGTCGATTAGGCGCCGTGATTTTTCTTCCATTTGATAGTGGGCATCACCAACTCGGGGCGTACGGCGTGGGTGCGTGCACTGATGTGGGTCATCATCGACTCGATCAGGGTATCGCTGAGGAAGTGGGGTTGCAGGCCGAGCTCGATGAGTTTGGAGTGGGCCGCGTTGTAGTAATGCTCTTCTTTTTCGATGCGTGGATTGTCGACATGGGCTATCTGCGCGCTGATGCCGTGTTTGGCTGCAGCATGCACCACGATATCGGCGAGTTGTTGCACGCTAAACTGCTCGGTGAACTGATTGAAGACACGGAACTCGCCGCGCGCTGCCGGTGTATTGAGTGCGAGCTCGACGCATGCCAATGTATCGCGGATGTCGAGGAAGCCGCGGGTCTGACCGCCTTTGCCATAGACACTGAGGGGCATGCCACAGACTGCCTGCACGATGAAGCGGTTGAGTGCCGTGCCGAACACCGCATCGTAGTCGAAGCGTGTCACCAGGCGCGGGTCGATGCGCGTCTCGGTGGTGTCGAGCCCATAGACGACCCCTTGATTGAGGTCGGTGGCGCGTAACCCCCAGATGCGACAGGCAAACATCATATTGTGACTGTCGTGGACTTTGGAGAGATGATACATCGACCCCGGTTGTTTGGGGTACGGGAGCGTGTCCGTGCGGCCGTTGTGCGTGATGGTCAGGAAGCCCTCTTCGATGTCGATATTGGGGGTTCCATACTCGCCCATCGTGCCGAGCTTGACCAAGTGACAATCGGGTGCGTGTTCGGCAATGGCATAGAGCACATTCAGGGTGCCGACGACGTTGTTGCTCTGCGTATAGACGGCATGACGCCGGTCGATCATCGAGTATGGTGCACTGCGTTGCTCGCCGAAGTGGACGATCGCATCGGGTGCGAAATCGACGAAAAACGACTCGAAGAACGAATAATCACAGATATCCCCGATCCCAAGCGTGATGCGGTGACCGCTCAACGCCTGCCACAGCGCCACGCGTTCGTGGATCGAGGGGATGTCGGTCAAACTATGCGTACCGAGTTCGTGATCGTAGCTCCGGCGCACGAGGTTGTCGACGATGGCGACTTCGTGCCCGCGTGCGGATAAGTGTAGTGCAGTCGGCCATCCCAAGTAGCCGTCGCCGCCGATGACCATGATGCGCATAGCAGTCCTTTATACACTCCATAAAACAAAACCATCGTACCATACCGCATTCTGAAGAGAAGCATCAGGCAACAGTGACCGGGCGAGTTGTTGGTGTTGTACGGAGGTGTGTGAGACGGTTGGATGTGACGTTTTTATGCTATGTAGTAAAAAATTTCTGTAACTGTACTATGATATATTTTGTAATCAAACGTATTCAAATTATGGACATTCGTAATGCTCATGCAGTTCCTCCCCACCATGTGGATTTTGGTCGTAGGCACGTGCATAGCCTATCGACTGCAAAATATACCGGCATATATTGGCATTGCGCTGGTTGTGGCATACATTGCCGTCTCTTATCCTGAGTATGTACTGGTGACTGCCCTTGTGCTCACGATTGCATGGGTCAGTGTGTGTGTGGTCGATTTGCTGAAAGGAGTCCAACCGGGCGACCAAACGGACAGCACTCAAACAGGCGAAACACGCATACAGAAGCATAAATACCGTCCGGACATCGATGGATTGCGGGCATATGCAATCATCCCTGTCGTGGTCTATCATGCATTTCCAACCGTTATGCCTGGGGGATTCATTGGCGTCGATGTGTTCTTTGTGATTTCGGGTTTTTTGATTACCCAGATCCTCATCGAACAGAACGCCGCCGGAACATTCAGCTACGCGGGATTCTACGAACGTCGGGTGCGGCGCATCTTCCCGGCGTTGGCTGTCGTGCTGGTTGCGGTGCTGGTGGCTGGCTGGTTCCTATTGTTTAGTGACGAATACCAGAATCTCGCCACACATAGTGTTGCAGGTTCGTTGTTCACATCGAATCTTTTGCTGTACAGCCAAGTGGGATATTTCGCCACGGATTCGTATGCACTGCCGCTCCTCCATTTGTGGTCGTTAGGGGTCGAAGAGCAGTTCTATATCGTGTGGCCTGTCGTCGTTACCGTGTTGCATCGCCATCGCAACCGATTGCTCTGGGCGTTTGTTGGATTGGTTGTGGTGTCGTTTGTATCGACACAGTACGTGCAGATGACCGATGGGGATGCGGCGTTCTATTGGCCAATCACGCGCTTCTGGGAGTTGGGTATCGGTGGAATCGCCGCATGGCTGGTGTCGACATATCAGATTGCATATCACGAACCGCATGTGCGCAAGACTGCCAATGCATTGGGTTGGGGAGGGTTATTGGTGTTTTGCATCGGGCTTGCGACCATCGATGACACGACGGTGTTCCCCGGCTATCATGCCCTGATTCCGACGGTCAGTGCGTTCATGTTGATCATGGCCGGGGGTGTGTCGTGGGTCAGTCGCACGCTCTTGGCCAACAGGCTCGTGGTGTTTGTCGGCCTCATCAGCTACCCACTCTACCTCTGGCATTGGCCGATTTTGTCGTTTGGGATGATTTATTACGGTGGCGATTTCAGCACCACCTTCCGTCTTTTTGCAGTGGTGCTGGCATTCGTGCTTGCATTTTTGACCTATTGGGGCATCGAACGGCGTGTCCGTGTGGTATCTGGGAACCGGAGTCTGATATCGACTCGACAGATTATCGTGTTGCTGAGTTGTGTTGTTTCGATTTCGCTGCTGTATCTGCTGAATCCCGTAGAAACCCCAAATGCAAGTCGCCAGAAGAATCATCGAGCGAAGCAGGTAACGGTCCAAGTGGCAGCCACAACAGAGATTCTCACTTGTCAAGCCGCAGGCTTTGTGACGAGTATTAAAGGGACTTGCAGAGTTGTGTTGCATGCCGATTCAGAGCGGACAGAGTACATGATTGTTGGCGATAGTATTGCAAGGAGTCTCGGGTTGGGGTTGCTCGACCGCGCCATAGATCACCCTGTCGTGATGCTGGCCAGAGATGGCTGTGCGCCGTTGCCCGGGATGGAACGGATACGCCCAGCGAGTACTACAACGTTCGGATGCACCAATGCGAACGGCGTACCTGCAATGTATGCCGCAATCACACAGAACACAGAAAACAAGCAGCGGGTGATTTTTGTGTCGGGATTGTATACCGCAATCGAAGGCAAAAAGCTCAATCCACTCGAGCAACGCGAAATCCGGTTGCAATATCGGGATCGACCCCTACCGGGTACCACCGAGCAACGGGCCCGTGATTACCGTGATTCGGTTATCGAAATGTTCGATGCCCTCAGCAATATCCCCTCCACAACGGTTGTTTTTGTCTATCAACCACCGCAATTCCTCAATCATCCAAACAGTTGCATCCGCCGAGGTCTCGACGGTGGTGCGTGGGGGTGCCCCGTTTCGCGGGAGGTCGAAGATGCATTCAACGCGCAGTATCGCGCAATTGTCGATGATGTGTTGCGTGACTACCCACAGGTTGAGACCTTTGACCCGATGCAGTTCCTATGCGATGCGTCTTTTTGTTATGCTGCCAAAGATGGTCAAATCTTGTACCGTGACGACACGCATCTCAATATTCTCGGATCGCAGCTTATCGCCCAAGAAATAGCCAAACGCTACCCGTAACGCATGACTGCGACATGTTATAATACATGAGTAAGTTAGTCGTCTAAGTGGGTACACGTCTATGATGCGCATGTCGAGCCAAGTCGAATACGGGATCCGGGCGATGATTGATATCGCCGTCAACGGGAGCGATGGTCCAGTACAAGCGCGTGACATCCACCGGCGTCAGCAGATTGATGAGCACTTCATCAGTCAAATCATGCTCATGTTGCGGCGCGGCGGCTTGATCGAAAGTTTGCGTGGGCGCCAAGGGGGCCATCGGTTGGCACGCCCTGCCAGTCAGATAACTCTGCTCGAAATCGTCGAAGCGCTCGAGGGGACTGACGACGCACGCGACAAAGGCGGTAATCCAAGCATTGCAGACTCGGTCGTCGCGCGCGAAGTCTGGGCCGAAGCGCGCCAGCGTGCCACCGCAGTCCTCGGCCAGACGACCCTGGCCATGCTGACCGAACGTCGGAACGCCTTGGTAGCGACCTCATATGTGATTTAGAAAACGCGGCGGGCAGGCGTTGTGCACACGCACACCAGCGGGCCGACATGCGTACGCCGCGCCCGCCCCGGACACTATGATTGAAAAAACCCGTTGACCTCAAACCCAAAGCGCAACCACGACATCAACCCCAACTCGGCAATGGTAATTGCAGTAGCCACCAGCACTGGTGCGGCGAGTTCGCGGACGTGGGCGACGCGTTGGTCATAGCCAAACGCAACTGCCACGGCAAAGCCATTCGAGATGAGCAAAATCCCGACGATGCCGAGCCACGAAATAATGGCAATCGGCCAATACGACCATGCGGGTCCGATGATGACCAGCAT
>CAIPUQ010000343.1 GCA_903868295.1 uncultured Roseiflexaceae bacterium | reverse complement strand
CCCCGAAAACGCCGCGCCATATGATGTGTTGCTTGGGTTACTCGGCAACGAGTTAGGGGCACCTATTGCCACCGCGACTCCAACTGCACAAAGCCCAGCATCGGTCGTGCCATCAATGCCGAGTGCGGCGGAACTCGAAGGATTTGTCTTTCGTATGCCGGTTGGCGGGGTATGGCGAACCAAGAAGAACGGTATCATCGTCGAAGTGCGGAACTTTGCGTACTACAAAAACCCCAACTCTCTCGATCGTTCGCCCACACGCTTTGTCGAATGCCAAATCGCCATCATCAACAATCCATCAACATCTGGCTACAGCATGAATATCACTGACATGGCATTTATGGTGGTCGATGGTACGGGAAAAAGCGCTGGTGTTCATCGGAAGGTGCTTCTAGAAGAGACGGGCATCCCACACCGTACGCAGGGTCGATTTACGTTTCTCATCACAAAAAACCAAGCACCGGCAACGCTCATCGCCAATCTGTGGGGGCTGTCACTCGACGTTAATCTCAAAACGTGGCCGATTCCTGATTAGAACGCCACGTCTCCTTCACATCATCACACCACGTCAGATTTCGTTCGACGTGGTGTGTTTTTGTAGTAAAAATATCGCTCATATTTACGCAATTTTATACATAAAACGTTTGTTATCAATTCTATTTTTTGCGCATAGATAATAGTTAAATTGCATATCGTTATTTTTTGAAATATACATTGAATGAGTTTTTTATACTGTGTAGTAATTACTCGATTTTGTGGTATCATAGTCATCAATCAACTCCACAACTGACAAGTAGGGATAACATGCGCAACACGATGATCTGGGCGTTGGTAGGGATTGGGCTGTTGTGGCTGATGCTGCCGAATCACGCAGCCCAGGCAGCGCAGCGCTGTTTTGTCGAGACGGGGTATTGCATCGACGGGCGGATCCGCGAGTACTGGGAGCAAAACGGTGGGCTGCCGGTATTCGGGTTACCCATCGGCCCCCAAGAGCCGGTCATCGTTGATGGAAGTGCATTCATTGGCCAACGCTTCGAGCGGAACCGGCTCGAGTTGCACCCCGAGAACGCCCGACCATACGACGTGTTGTTGGGTCGTCTGGGAGCTGACCGACTCGCACAACTGCGGATCGACTGGACGTCGTTCCCTAGTCAAGCCACTGCGACGGACTGTATCTCGTTTGCACAGACCAAGCAGTCCGTCTGCGGGCAATTTTTGGCGGCATATCGGCGCAACGGATTGCAGATGGATACCGATCCAGCAGTGAGTGAAGCAGAGAGCCTGGCACTGTTCGGATTGCCGCTGTCGAACGTCTACCTCGAGACCCTGTCAGACGGACAACGCTATCAGGTGCAGTGGTTCGAACGCGCACGGTTCGAGTATCACCCCGAAAATCCAGCACCCTATACGGTACTCTTTGGGCTGTTGGGCAACGAGACATGGCAATTCAGCAATGCACCAACTGCCACACCCGTCCCCACCGCACAGGCAACACCTACCATCACGATGACCCCAACCGCGACACCGATGCCGATATTGCCTTCGAGTGTTACCGATTCCTTCCGCAATCGGATGCCGACCGGCGGCAAATGGTATGGCGATGTCAGCCGCGGCGTATTGGCGGTCTATGATTTCACCTACACCGAATCGAGTGTGTGGTCCAAGACGGTATCGTTCAAAGTGATGGAATACAACCCCGAGGCGAATGG
>CAIPUQ010000342.1 GCA_903868295.1 uncultured Roseiflexaceae bacterium | reverse complement strand
CGACAAACGCTTCCAGTCCGCCGGCGAAATGGCCGAAGCCCTGTTGGCCTGCCTCGGCGAACAATACAGCGATCCGACGGTCGGTGTCACTCCGCCGCCCATCATCCCTGCCGGGCACACCGAGGGTGTGCAGACCTGCAAGAGCTGCCGCCATGTCAATCGCATCGATTCGCGCTTCTGCAATAGTTGCGGTAAGCCCCTCGGTGGCGAAGATAAACAGACAGTATTGCTCATTGTGGCATCGCCGCGTGGATCCAATCGGGTGCGGTTGGACCGCTTCCCCGCCCGTATCGGGCGCCGTGACCCGGCCAATCGCTTGTTCCCCGAGATCGACTTGGCCGATTATGATCGTGGCGTTGCCTCACGCAGTCACGCGCTCATCATCGAACAGAACGGCGAGCATTTGCTCCAAGACCTCGGTTCGCTCAATGGCACCCAACTCAACGGGATGCCCGTTGCCGCACAGACTCCCCAGCCACTGCGACCGGGCGACCGGATCCGCATCGGCGAGGTCGAGATAGAATTCCGATGGGAGTAACGGTATGAACCCACGTGTCATCATCGTGCGTGCAGCAGGGATCAACCGTGACGGCGATGCGGCCCGTGCCGTGACCATGGCAGGTGGTACCCCCGACATCGTGCATATTGGGCGCCTCATCGATGGCTCTGTGTCCCTCCAAGACTATGCAATGCTGATTGTGCCGGGCGGGTTTTCGTATGGTGACCACCTCGGTGCAGGCGCGATGCTGGCACTCGACATACGGCATCGGCTCGAAGACCAGATGCGCCGTTTCGTCGAAGATGGGCGTGCCATCCTCGGCATCTGCAACGGGTTCCAAGTGCTCGTCAAATCTGGCCTGCTCCCAGGCGCCACGCTGTCGCAGCGGAGCGCGTCGCTCACCCACAATGCATCTGGCCGGTTTGAATGCCGCTGGGTGCGCCTGGCCGCCGGGGCGAGCCGGAGCGTGTTCACGCAGGGTATCGATGCACCCATCGAAGTGCCGGTTGCACACGGTGAGGGTCGCTTTGTGATGCAGTCCGAAGCCGCACTCGATGCGCTCGGCGCAAATGGGCAGGTCGCCTTCCGCTATCTGGACACGACCGACCAGCCGACCGAAGCATACCCTGCCAACCCCAACGGTTCGTACCGTGGTATTGCCGCCGTCTGCGACGAATCAGGTCGGATAATGGGGATGATGCCGCATCCCGAAAATGCATTGACCCCGTGGCAGCATCCACGGTGGACCCGTGAGTCACGCACGCACGGCGATGGGTTGGCGATTTTTCGTAATGGTATCAACTGGGTGACGCACATCTAGCAGTCTGGCGTCAGCACGAGCAACGGGGCAATCGGCGCACGGTCGATTGCCCGTTTTTGACGGATGGTGAGGGCATATGCGTGTACTGATTACTGGTTCTAGCGGCCAAATCGGCACCAATCTCGGTCTGGCGTTGTTGGCACAAGGGCATACGGTGTTTGGGGTCGATCGCCGCCAAAATACCTGGACCGACGCCTTCCCCACCCTGTTGCAGGACCTTGGCATGCCGTATCGCGATTTTGCGGGCGGTATTGGCGGTACCGCCTACCCAACGGTCGATGTCGTCGTCCATTTGGCAGCCAACGCCAAGGTGCACGAGCTCGTCGAGTACCCGCACCGTGCGCTCGAAAACATCAATTCGACCTTCAATGTCCTCGAGTACTGCCGTGCGCAACAGCTCCCCGTCGTCTTTGCCTCATCGCGTGAGGTCTACGGCGATATCCATCGCTACCTAACCGACGAGCAGACTGCAGACTTCGCCTACACCGAAAGCCCATACTCGGCCAGCAAGATCGCCGGCGAGTCACTGGTCTATTCGTATGCGCGGTGCTATGGGCTGCCGTACATCGTCTTTCGTTTTTCGAATGTCTATGGCCGCTATGACAACGACATCGAGCGCATGGAACGAGTCATCCCGCTGTTTATCCGCGAACTCCACGCAGGACGACCGGTGACGGTCTATGGTCGCGAAAAAAAGCTCGATTTCACCCATGT
>CAIPUQ010000341.1 GCA_903868295.1 uncultured Roseiflexaceae bacterium | reverse complement strand
CCAGGTTTACCACTCAGCACCATGGATACTGTTGCGACCGATACATGACACGCACGGGCAACATCTTCGATTGTGACACGAGCCTTTGGCATGGCAGTTTACTACCTCCTGAAAGGATCGATGAACGGACAGGCATTTGATTACCGTATTATACGGTCAATCCGGTACCACTCCGATTTCGGGGATACGAAAGGGAACATGCTCACCTGCATGGTCGGTACTGCTGCGATACTCACGCGGGGACATCCCCACTTCGCTCCGAAATACCTTGCTGAAATAGCCCGGATCATCAAATCCCACCGAAATCGCAATATCCGTAATGCTTTCCTCGCTCGTTCGCAATGCATGGCATGCTTTTGCAATCCGGTAGCGTGCCAAATACGTCCATGGAGTGACGCCGAGTTCATTTTGAAACACCTGGGTCAGATAACTTTCGCTGACACCTGCCTCAGATGCAATGCGTTCGCGACTAAGGCGCTCTGCATAGTGGTGCTGCATGTATGCCAACGCGTGCCGCGCTGCGGTACTCAGATGGAGTGGATTCGCAAGCCCACTGCCCATGATCTGGTCGAGCAAATCTGCCATCCCCTGGTACGTATTGCCCAGTTTGGGGCGCAGCACCGTCTGTGCATATTGGAGTTTTTGTACTTCTGCACGCGTCAATACCTTGCCACTCAGGACAATCACGGGTATCCGTGCGTACTGCGGTTGGTTGCGGATCCACGCTAATGTCGCAAATCCATCTTGGATCGGCATGACCAAATCGAGGAGAAACATCGTCGGCGCAGGATTCGTTTTCAGATGATCCACAAGTTCACTGCCATCGAAACATGCGGTCATGATTGCATTCGGCAGCACCCGCTGTATCATTTCGCGGTACAGCTCGTGCATGCGCGGATCGTCGTCGATGACCACAATGTGTGGCTTTTTCCCCGTGATATGCGGTTCCACAAACATCAGCGTGTCGCTCAACTGATCGCGTTGAAACGGCTTTTGTACAATTGGCAATGTGTTACGCCGATCAGTACTGTCATACACAAAAAACGGGATGTGCGCCAACACGGGATGGACTTGGATACGCTCTATGACGGCACGCTCTTCCCGAAAAGGCTGTGTCGTGTCCCACACCAATGCAAACGCGGACACCCCTGGCAACAGCGCTTCGAGCGCAGCGACCGTTGGGACATGCACTACGGATGCACCGCTCCGTTGTGCCATATTTTGGACTGCGACCGGCACCGCAGCGGTATCACCGAGTACCACAATTGCTGCCGGCAGATCCGGGCGGTGCGGCGCAGCAACCTCGCCATCGAGCCCCCGCACCGGCAAATAGACATGGAAGATACTGCCACGGCCTGGTTCGCTCTCGACCGTCAACATGCCACGATGCAACGCCACCAGACGCCGCGTGATTGCCAAACCCAACCCGACTCCTCCGTAGCTGGTGTCTGCGTCCGTGAGCGTCACAAACGGTTCGAATATGGCCTCTTGTTTTGCTGGGGCAATACCCAAACCGGTGTCTTGTACCCAGATGTGCACATAGGGCGGTTCGGATTGTGCCCCTAACACAATCGAACCGTTGGAGGTAAACTTCGCTGCATTTCCAAGCAAGTTAAAGAGAATCTGACGCATCCGTGTCGGATCGACGTAAATCATAGGCAACGGATCGGGGATGTCGATGTGCCAGGTCAGACCCGGTTTGAACAACGTCGTCATCAGTTCGGTGAACAGTTCTCGCATAAGGTCATTGATGTCTGTTTGTTCGGGGAACAGCAGCAATTCGTCTATTTCGGCACGCGATATATCCAACAAATCGTTGATGAGCAACACGAGATGCTCAGCGCTGCGTTGAATCGTGACGATATCGTTCCGTACATCTGCCCCAATCGCCACACCATGCGGAGCGCTGTCGGTAATCAGGAGCTGGCTGTAGCCCAAAATAATGTGCAGTGGGGTGCGCAACTCGTGGCTGACGTTTGCGAGCAGTCGGGTCTTGAGACTATCGGCTTGTTCGGCGACAAATTGCGCCTTCCGGGCTGCTTGATAGAGATCGATGTTTTGGAGGGCGATGCCGATTTGGTTCGCAACCAGTTGCAAACCTTCGATTTCACCACTGATATGCGGCAAAAGCGTCGTGTTTTGTAAATCGAGCAACCCGGTGATTGCGCCGGTACAGCGCACCGGCAAGACCAACCGAGTACGCGTATTGGTCTGATGGACGCGCTGGTCAAAACGCATGCTGAGCCGTGTATCGGGGATATAAATCGCCCGCTCTTCGGCGAGTGCGGCAGCCAGCGGGGTCCCGCGTAAGGGGATGGTCGGAGCGGTGGAGCTCGATAAATTACCCTCACTGTCGAAGCGCCACAATGTCACGGTATCGTATCCGTAGTTTTCGCGGATCAACGTCGCCACCGCACGCATCAATGCATCATGCTCGAGAATCGAGCCCACGTGTTGGGTAATCGCCATACTCGTCTCGAGCTGGCGCACACGTTCTTGTTCGCGCTGCCGATTCACACCGACCAACCGCGTCGGCAGATCCGCCAACGAAATCAGCTTTTCGAGTGCGATTGCACCGACATTGTGCGCATCAATCAACCGGCGCTGCGGGTCATATGTCGTCGGCACGGTGCCTGTCTTGATACCCATGAGCGCCAACTGCAACATATCGGCCGCGAACGAATCGATCATCGTCTCGATGGTTACATCCATGCGGTCACGACTAATGTCTGCGAGTGCCAATGGATCGCCGTTGATGCCACAGACGAATGGTCGCTGCTGCTGCGGGAACGCATCATGCAACGCATCGCGCCCACCTAATGCGAGCGAATCCGATAAACCAACGATCGCAGCGCACTCGTGCACGGGCTGCGTACGAACCCAATCTGCGACCGCACGATACCCGTCATCGTACTGCCACTCACACGACACATGGACAACCGTTACCCCAGGTGTTGCCGTCAGGGCTGCCCGAATACCCCCCAAACGCGATAACCCCATTTCGTCGAATCCGCCGACGACCAGCACCGTCGCCGTCGGAGCAATCCGTCCGCGCAGCCACACGCCGATATCGTACGCGGCGTCGTAGAGCCCACGCCGTGAGGTATACAAGGGGTCAGTGACGGTGCTCTCGGATGCATCCACCACGGGCACCGCGCTGGTACGCAACATCGACAACAAGTTGTAGTCAATCGAATTACAGATCACCGCATGGATTTGTTGGACCTGCAGCTCTTCGTAGATTTGCGCTGCATTATGTACTTCACGCAGGCCATCTGCAGCAGTAGAAAGAGTTAACAGTTCACAGTTCAGCTGCTGTGCTTGGCGCAGCACCGCCTCACGTACTTGTACCCAAAAAGGGTCAGCTACGCTGATTTGCAATGCTATTCGATATCGCACGTCGGTTGTCAAACCAGCTACCCTCTGCAGCACCTACTGCGTCTTCTTCTCTGCCGAGCCTGCACAATCTGCCACACAACAAAGGTTTGTAGATTATTCCTACTTCTGTGACGAATCTTCCAAGTCACGAGAATACCTATGACGTATCGTAACAAACAATCATGACAAAGGTATGAACATGTCGTCAGGCTCAAGTGCGCTGTTGATCATCGAACACGATGCAAGTGTGCGCCAGCTTTATGCTCGTACCTTACGTGAACCGTACCTGCTCCTTGAGGCACAGAATGTCGATCAAATCGGGCAAATGTTTGCAGCACACGATATACGCACAGTCATCATTGAACCGCATCGCCCAGACGGTCAGGGTGACCTATTGATGCTCACCGTACGCGGCCACTGCAGTCCACGGCACATTCCCATTGTGGTCTGTAGTGTGCTCGATGCAATACAGGATTCGCACCAGAGTGGTGTCTATCGACACTTCGTCAAACCCATCGCCCCAGAGCGGCTACGCGCAGAAATATCCAGGATTGTATCTGATCACCACGGTTCACAGGTTCTTCATTGACAGCAAGGGAGCGTCAAATGACTATCCGTACCGGAACACGAACAGCACAGCGGAACGAACTCATGTGGGCGCTGTTGTTCATTGTGCCTAGCCTCATCGGATTCATCGTCTTTTTCGCCATGCCATCGGTGCGTGGTCTGCTGATGAGTTTCACCAATTGGGATCTGCTCCGTCCGGCCAAATTCACGGGGCTGGCAAACTACATCAAGTTGCTTTCCGACAAAGAGTTCCGGCACGCTCTGCGTGTCACTGCATATTATGTCGTCCTCAATATCCCGCTGCAGACGGTTATTGCCCTCGGCATGGCAGTCATGCTCGACCGGTTCACCAAATCGACGTTCATCCGCGGAATTTTGATATTGCCGTGGTTGTTGCCCAACATCATCGTCGCACTGCTGTGGCTGTGGATGCTCGACCCGACGCTAGGATTCATCAACCAGATCATCATGTCGTTGGGTTTTGAGCGTCAACCGTTCCTCGGATCTGTCACCCAAGCGATGCCCACCATTGCGGGCATCAACATCTGGCGACATGCCGGCTATACGGCAATTTTGTTGTTTGCGGGCCTACAAAACATCCCCAAAGATGTCTACGAGGCTGCTGCAATCGATGGCGCCGACGAACGCCAGATGTTCATGGGCATTACGTTGCCGTTGCTCCGCCCGGTGTTGATTTTTGTATTGGTGACATCACTCATCGGTTCGTTCCAGATTTTCGACACGATTGTCATCACGACCAAAGGTGGACCGGTCGATGCGACGCGCGTGGTCTATTGGTACATCTACGAGTATGCCTTTGTGCGCTTCAAGATGGGCTATGCGGCAACGATTTCGGTCGCGCTGTTTTTGATTCTGATTACCATCACGGTCATCCAGATGCGCTATTTCAAAGCAGACACTTCGGACCTCGACTAGCCCACGAAGGAGGAGACGTACCATGACGACGCGCACACAGACCAAACCGGGTATCTCTACCCAACAAATATTTGCATGGATTTTCTTGACGTTGGTGATTGTCGTTACCCTCTTCCCCGTCTGGTGGGTGGTGCGGACCGGCTTTTCGAGCAAGCAAGAAATCTATGTCGACACCTTCAATCTGATGCCGGTTGGACCGACGCTGAACAACTTCAAGCGTGTGCTGGGGATGTTCAGTTCCGAAGAGGCCGTCGCACAGGGCGGCACGGCAAGCGGCATGGATTTCTGGATGAACCTCAAGAACTCGTTGATTGTTTCGACAACGACGATTTTGGGACAGACATTTTTCAGTGCCATGGCGGCGTATTCATTTGCCCGCCTCAAATTCCGCTTCCGTGAGCAGATTTTCTTTCTCTACCTGACGGCAATGATGATCCCCGGTGTGGTGACGTTGGTCCCCAATTACATCCTCATGGCACGCGAGTTGCAGTGGATGAACACCTATCAAGGCATCATTGCGCCGTCGTTTCTCATGACACCGTTCGCCGTCTTCTTTTTGCGCCAGTTCTTCCTGAGCATCAATCACGAGCTCGAAGAGGCAGCCAAATTGGACGGTGCGAGTATACCGCTCATCTTTATGCAGGTCATTCTGCCGTTGAGCGTGCCGGCACTGAGTACGTTGGCGATTCTGCAGTTTTTGGGCAACTGGAACGACTATTTGTGGCCGTTCCTGATTGGCAAAGCCGAAAACATGCGGACGTTGACGGTCGGGTTGGCCGTGTTCCAGTCGCAGACACCGCAAGGGTCGCCGGACTGGGGTGGGTTGATGGCAGGGACGACATTGAGTCTCATCCCGACCATTCTCATCTTTTTGGTCTTTGGGCGACGGGCAGTCAATGCCATTCAATTCACGGGGTTCCGCTAACACATGGCACCAGCGATGCATGAGCATCGGGATGCATAGATTTCCCTTTTTTGAGGAGGAGTGTTCAATGCGTTTTCGTTTCAACGCACTGGCAATCGCTCTGGTGTTGGTCAGCAGCATGCTCTTGGCAGCATGTGGCGGCGCAGCAGCACCAGCAGCAGAGCCAACGGCCGCAGCAGAGCCTGCAGCCGAAGCAACCGCAGCACCAGCCGAAGAGCCAGCAGCCGAAGCACCAGCAGCAACCGATGCGGTCACCATCCGCTACGGCCTGTGGGACGGCAACCAGCAGCCAGCATACGAAGCCTGTGCAGCTGAGTTCACCAAGACCAACCCAAACATCATTGTGAAGGTTGAGCAAGCAGGTTGGGGCGACTACTGGACCTCCGTTCAGACCGGCATGGTCGGCGGCACGGCACCTGACGTCTTCACCAACCACTTGGCCAAGTACCCAGAATTCGCTTCCAAAGAGCAGCTCGTCGACATCCAGCCCTTCGTGGAGCGTGATGGCGTCGACCTGGCACAGTACCTGCCAGGCCTGGGCGACCTTTGGGGCCGTGACGGCAAGCGTTATGGTCTGCCAAAAGACTGGGACACTGTCGCAGTCGTGTTCAACAAGGACATGCTGGACAAAGCCGGCGTGACTGTTGAAGAACTCAACAATGCAGATTGGAACGCCAAGGACGGCGGTTCGTTCGGTCAAATCATCAAGAAGTTGACCATCGACGAAGCCGGCAAAAACGCCCTCGACGCAGACTTCGACAAGAGCAAAGTCGTCCAGTACGGCTTCGTTGGCGGCGGTAGCGGCGGCGCATACGGTCAGACCCAGTGGAGCCATTGGGCCGTTTCGAACGGCTTCAAGTTCAACGACGGTTTGTATGCCACCAAGTACTTCTACGACGATCCAAAATTGGCCGAGACCATTCAGTGGTACGCCAACTTGAATCTCGTCGAAGGCGTTGCCCCAACCTTGGCTGACGTCCGTAGCCTCGGCGCAACCGCTTTGTTCACCTCGGGTAAGGCTGCAATGACCACCGACGGCTCATGGATGATCGGTTCATACGTGAACGACGCCAAGTTCGTCACCGGCTTTGCACGTTTGCCAAAGGGTCCAGAAGGCCGCAAGTCCATGTTCAATGGTCTTGCTGACTCCATCTGGGTCGGTTCCAAGCACCAGGAAGAATCCTGGCAGTGGATGAAGTTCGCTGCATCCCCAGCATGTGCAAACATCGTCGGCAGCTATGGCGTGGTCTTCCCGGCCATCCAGAGCGGCGTCGATGCAGCCCTCAAGGCATACGGCGATCGTAAGGTCGACGTGTCCGCCTTCACCGCACAGGCCACCGAGGCCAATGGGACGTTCTTGTTCCCAGTAACCGACTTCGCGTCGGAAATTGGACCAATCATGGACGCCACCATGGACAGCATCATGTTGGGCGAAAAGCCAGCAGCTGATGCCCTCAAGGCAGCCAACGACGAAGTCAACGCCCTGTTCCAGTAAGCGTTTCTCTTCACTGGCGGTCGGGGTACAACCCGGCCGCCAGTTTTGTACCCAAACCAAAAAAGACCATCACCATGAACCGCACGCAACTCTTCATTCCACTTGTTGCCCTCATTACCAACGCTTGTAGCGTTGCTGCACCCGTTCAGGTCTGGTCGGGCACTTCCGTGCCGGTCACCAGTAGCGTCATCCCATACACCCCAGCCGCCCCATGCTCAGGTACGTTTATTACCCATCCCATGACACACACGACAACCGTGCAAACACCGGTCCGTCTGTTTGCCAGCAATGGATCTGGTGTCGCAACGGGAGATGTCAACAACGATGGTCAACCCGACATCGTCTTGGCCAATATCTCTGGTGCTGCGACGCTCGCCATCAATACGGGGAACTTTCGCTTTCTCGAACAACCGCTCGACCTGCCGAATGCCCGGGCTGTCCAGATTGTCGATGTCAATGGCGACGGCTCTGCCGACATCAGCGCGACACACCAAGGCGCAGGGATCAGCGTGCTCCTCAACAACAACACCCCCAATAACCCGTCATTTCGCCGTCTCCAAGCCACCTTCGGCAGCGCCCGCACCTACAGCATGCTGTGGCATGATTTCAACGACGACCAGTTGCTTGATTTGGTGACCGGCTCGTACGACGCCGAAGCACCCCGCGGTGGGAGTCAAAGTGTCTTTGATGCACAGGCAAATGGGGTCACCCTGCATACCCAAACACCCGATGGAGGGTTCACCCAGACCCGTCTGTCCGATCACGCCAATGCCCTCTCGATCAGCGCACTCGACATCGATGGCGACGGTCGCGACGATATTGTGGTCGGCAATGACTTCGATACCCGCGACATGGTCTGGCTCCACCACGGCACCAATTGGGTACCTGTGCAACCATTCGTCTCGACCCCTCACAGCACCATGAGCTACGATCTCGCTGATCTCGACCGCGATGGTGCACCCGAGCTATTGGCCGCAGATATGAACCCCTACGACACCAGCGTACAAACACTGGCACAATGGCTCCCGGTGACCAGTCGCATGACCCAATATCACCCAGCCGACGACCCGCAACTGATGGAAAACGCCATCCTCCAGCGTGGCGCTGACAATCGGTGGCACAATCTCAGCCGCACCGTCGCCGCAACATCTACTGGTTGGAGCTGGTCGACTCGGTTCGGTGACCTGGATAATGATGGTCATTTGGATCTGTACGCGGTCAACGGGATGATTGCCCAAGAGTTATTCCCGTTCCTCCCCGATCATGCCCTGATCGAACGCAACCAAGCGTTACGCTACGATGGCAGGCGCTACGCCCCTGCTCCACAGTGGAACCTCGATGCAATCGCATCTGGCCGCGGGATGGCAATGACGGATCTCAACGCTGATGGGCAACTCGATATCGTGGTCAACAATCTGCAGGCACCAAGCGTCATTTACCAAAATGCCCTGTGTGCAGGCGCTGCATTGACGGTATCGCTCCGACAGGCAGGGTCAAATCCGCAGGCAATCGGTGCACAACTGCGGTTGACCACTGGCGACATCACCCGGTGGGGCACCATCACCACCACCCGCGGCTATCTCTCTGGCGACCTGCCGGCGGTGCATTTTGGGCTCGGTGCTGATGCCCCAACGCTCCTCACCATACGCTGGCCCGACGGGGCGTTGTCGACCATCGACACCCTCCCTCCCGCAGGCCACCTTGTCATCGAACGGAGCGCACCATGACCCACAGCCCTTTGCACCGCGCACCAATGAACGCACCGAACACCGTGCTCGGGTATCTGGTCCCACAGCAACGGTGGGTCGCAGCAGGGATGCTCCTGGCGGGGCTCCTGATTGGGCTTATCGGCCTGACGATGGGCCAACCCATGTGGCGTGCAGCCCTGCCGGGCACGATTCTGTTCAGCGCTGCCATTCTCGTGCGCTGGCATGCAGACCGTACACACTACGGTCCGTTGATTGCACTCATGGTTGCACTGCTTACCTTCCAAGGGGGCCACGGGGTCGAACACCTGGTCCAATGGGTGCAGTACCATATCATTGGCTATACAACCCGCGGATCCAATGGGTTGATTTCGGCGGCGAACTCCGAATGGGTGCACTTTCTCTGGAACTGGGGAGTCCTCCTCGTCATGCTCCGGCTCTATTGGCTCGGCCTGCGCAATCCGTGGGCCTACGTGATGCTGTTCTGGAGTACGGCGCACACCGCCGAGCATACGTACCTGTTTGTCCGGCATCTCGAGGTTCTCGAGATCCTGCGCGCCTATGGTGAACCGACCATCACCGCCCAAGGACTGCCGGGTATCTTCGGCACAGACGGCTGGCTTGCTCGCAGCCCCGCGACAGCGGGTACCTTTGTCTGTACCATCCCTGGGTTGACAACCGCAACCCGTCTCGATGTCCACTTCTGGTGGAATGTCGGCGAAACCATCCTCCTGATGATCGCCGCATACACGCACATACACCGCAACCCACAGCACAATCCCGCTGTGGTCCAGTAATCCGAGAAAGGAACGTCCCCCTATGGCCATCATCACACTCCTAGGTGCCGGCAGTACCGTCTTTGCAAAAAACTTGCTCGGAGACATCCTTTCGTTCCCCGAACTCGCCAATAGCGAGATTCGGCTCTTTGACATCGACCCCGAACGCCTCAAAACCTCGGAAGTCGTCGCCAACAAGGTTGCCCAAGCACTCGGTGCCAAACCCAAGATCATCACCACCACCGACCGCAAAAAGGCCCTCGAAAACGCCGACTACTCCATCGCCATGTTTCAAGTCGGTGGCTACAAGCCCTCGACGCTGATTGACTTCGAGATTCCCAAAAAATACGGCTTGCGCCAGACCATTGCCGACACGTTGGGCATCGGCGGTATCATGCGTGGCCTGCGCACTATCCCCGTTATGCTCGATATGTGTCGTGACATGGAAGAAGTCGCCGGCGACATTACCTTCCTCAACTATGTCAACCCGATGGCGATGAACTGCTGGGCGATGTCCCGCGCCACCACCATCAAGACGGTCGGTTTGTGCCACTCGGTCCAAGGCACCGCCGAGCAACTCGCCGACGATATCGGCGTCGACATCAACGACATCAACTACATCGCCGCAGGTATCAACCACATGGCCTTCTACCTCAAGTTCGAGAAGGACGGTCAGGACCTCTACCCAGCCATCAAAAAGGTCCTCAACGAAAAGCGCGCGCCTGATTGGAATCTCGTACGCTACGAAATCTACAAACGCTTCGGGTATTTCGTCACCGAATCCTCCGAGCACTTCGCCGAATACACGCCCTGGTTCATCAAGCGCGATCGTCCAGAGCTCATCGAAGAATTCAACATCCCCATCGACGAGTACATCCGCCGCTGCGAAAACCAAATCGCCGGGTGGCATCAGCTGCGTGAAGACCTCATCACCAACGACCTGCCGCTCGAAGTCAACCGCAGCCACGAATACGGTTCGCTCATCATCCACAGCATGGAAACAGGCCAGCCCCGCGTGGTCTATGGCAACGTCGCCAACCGCGGCTTGATCAACAACCTGCCCGAAGGCTGCTGTGTCGAAGTCCCCGTGCTCGTCGACAAAAGCGGTTTGCAACCGACCAAAATCGGCAACCTCCCGCCACATCTGGCAGCCATGATGCAGACCAACATCAATGTCCAGGCCATGACCGTCGAAGCAGCCCTCACCGGCAAACGCGAACACGTCTACCACGCTGCAGCGTTCGACCCACATACCGCCGCAGAGCTGTCATTAGACCAAATCTGGAACCTGTGCGACGACCTCATTGCCGCCCACGGCACCATGATCCCTACCCTCAAATAGTCGACCACCCCAAGGCGGGAGGTGCGTATACGATACGCACCTCCCGTTTTTTGCTGCACACACGACCCGCACAGCAGCGTGACAATCCCACAGAACCGAGTTGGCTACCGAAAAAAAGACCAGAGGCGACCGTGTCGCCTCTGGAAGGAGCAAAGTGTTCGCTGGTCCGGGTTGCCTACCGCACGGTCAGGTACTTGTTGAGCGCATCTGGTTCACTGAGCAATAATTGCATACCCAATCCGTATTTCGAGAAGCTGTCTTGCCGGAGTTTCAACGCCCCGAGGAACGGTAGTTTGGGCCGATCCTGAGTGGTCTTGATTTCGAGGACAGCCAACGGAATCCGTTGTTTTCCCACGACGCCCATCGGGTGTTTGCCTGTCGATTCGATTTCGATATTGGTGTCGATGTTCATCCGAAAATCGAAACTCCGGTACCGTCTCCGGTGATAGCGGATATGTGCCACCGAATACACCGGCCCCATGCGCGTGCCACGTGCACGAATGTCCATGGCCGTGCGCTCCCCTTCGGTCAACGGCAACATGTGCCAGTACGTTGGAAGGTCCGCAATAGCTGTGTTTGGCTGGTACGGCAGCCGGCTCTTCAGCTTCCCAATGCCATACATATCTTTGTCTTTGATTTGTGCCTGATACAGCCCACCGTCATACCAACGCACCCGATATTTGGCTTTGAACTCGTTCCCGCCAACGCACTGTTCGTACATCGCGAGCGACAGCGAATCGTAGTACAGCGAATTGACCGTGCCGTGCGGATACGGGTCCGTATTGCCATACAACGATTCGAGCAGCGCGACCGCGTAGGGTACACGGTCGAGTTCAATGACGTATTTGTATTCGTTGTAATTCATCCGACCCCTCACGTGTGGATCACACTAGTATCCGCTTTGGCGCGGATCCTGATAAAAGACATCGAATCGCGTTTGTGCATCCAATGCCTTCAGAGCGTTGTGGATGGCGCCCAATGCTGCATTGTCCGACAGTTGAATCTGCAATACACACGAGCGAATCCCATCGTGCGCACTCATCGAAATGAACTCCGCGTTGCGACCCAACGCACCAGCGACAGCGTCTTGGACTGCTTTGGGGTCGACGGTATCAACGGTGTGCAAGGTCAACAACACCGATGTGCTTGCTTTGTTGATGCGTGGGAAAACGTAGTTTTTGATGACGGTGTACAACAACGTCGCCACCACAATCATTAAACCGATCCACAACTTCAACACCGCACAGGCCAACGCAGTGGCAATTACAATCAAGATGAAGGCGATGTCTTCGGCACGCTTGACTGGGGTACGAAAACGCACAAACGACAACGCACCCAGCAAACCCAACGACAGCGGCAAACTGTATTGAATCAGCCAAAAGATGGCTGTCACGCCCGGTGCCATCAACGGGAAGCTGAACGCCACGCTCGAATCAATCGGCTCGTTCTTTTTGTAGTAAATGTAGTAAATGTAGCGATAGATCACACCAAACAACATCGAAAAGACAAGTATCAACAGAAACTCAAACGGAGATCCAACCGTTCCGGCGAGCTCAGAACTCGCCAACGCATCCAAAATGTCCTGCATGCTACTCTCTCCCTGTCACAAAAAGAACAATCGCTATAAATTCGGTTATGCAACTCACCTCGGAAAGGTGGCTGCCTACTCCGCACTTGCCTCAGGATTAAACGCCACACCGACATCCTTGAAGGTCACATCGTGTTGTGCCAAATCAAACACCGGGCGTGTGTAATATGGCTTCTTCGAATAGATGCCGATACCTGTTTTGGAACCTTCGATGGTGGTCCGCTGTACGGTAAGCAGCGATGCGTCTTTGATAGCAATCCCAAAGTTGCCACCGACAAGATCCGAATCGTAGACGTTGACGACAGAGTTCTCACCGACCGAAAGGCTCTTGTCCGAACTCTGATGCAAATGCACCTCGTGGAGTTGCGCCAACGACCCCGAAAAGTCGAGTGCATCTCCGCCGTTTTCTCCCAGTGAGCCCGCTCCCTCGATGGTGAAATTGTGGAACACAACCGCCGAAAAATCCGAATCGACGGCATCACTGATACTGCCAACAATCGACGAATCCTCCAAAATTATGTCGGTATGGACCAGATGCAACGCATCTTCCGACATGTTTTGCCGGATCTGCAAATTCTTCACATGAACGGTTGTTTCATAAAAACCAACAATGGTAGTGAATCGACGCGAGCCGCAGTAGACGAATTCTTCGTTGTATCCGCCGTTGCGCACGGTCAGATTCTGGATCTGCAAATCACGGTTGTGATAGAAGTGAATCCCACTCCATCCATTCCCACTATCCGTCAGATCCAACGTTGCAGTATCTGCAATTTCAAGATTGCCCCATATCTCGAAGCACCCGCGTTTTGCGAGAGCGATGGTAAGTGACTCATCCACCTTCCATGTGTATCCCGCTGGGATATATACCAGTTTATCGGGCACCGGCAGGTTCTTTTTCCACGTCAAGATAGACCCATTGACATCAAAGAATTCCTCAACCGGCGCATATGGCACCGTCGAAGCGACGTTTGTGATGCTCTTTTCGTTCTCGGGCCGCGTGCTGAGTGGCATGATTGCGACACCATGCGAACCGTAGTACAGACTCGAGCCACTGTACTGCGGGATTAGATGTTGGTAGCGATCTTTTTTGGGGATCGAAAAGTACACGACGCGGAGTTTTTCGTTGGGGACCACGTTTTGCAACAAAAGGTCCCACTCGGTCAGTGATGGTGTCTCAGCGCCTATTTCAATGGTACGCACCGGCGAGATAATCTCCCCGGTCTCGTCATCACGCAGGCTTATGTTGCCATCACACCGCTCAGTACAGGATCGCTCTGCAAAAAACATCTCGGTGAACGGACCACGATCGGTTTGGTACAAAAACGTCATGTGTCCCGTGGTCAGGGGCGTTTGTATGACTTCGAGGCCCAACGTGTCGGTAACCGGTATCTTCAAAAAGTCCTGCACGACGCTGTTGCGCCACTCAAGCCGATGCAGGGTGCGACAATCTGGGGTCACAACGCCGGCACTGGCGGTACTGATGACCGTGCGCAGGTACGTACCATCGCACTGAGCGGGGACATTCATCAAATCCTGAAAGCGCGTATACGGCATCACCGTACTCAGCTGCTGTTTGTCTCGCATGCTTTGGAGTGGCTTGGATTGGTGCGGTTGCGCATTGAGCAATGCAATCGCACGTTCGTAATTCTTCATCCGGTGTTCGTAGCGATTGCTGTGTTGCGTGTTGTAGAGGCGTTCCATCGCCATCAGAAACTCAGCATCGCGCTCCGGCGCATTCGAATAATTCAGTACGGGGGGCTGCACCGTCCAATATAAGTAGAACCCCTGCGTATCCGGCTTGTTTTCGCGCCGGGCAACAAAATACGACGCATAAGTAGGAGTAAACGGTCGCCACTCCGGTGAGAGCACAGAAAACTGTCGCAATGCACGCAGTGCAGGGTGAAAAAGAAAGTTCTTCCGTATCTCATATGCGGTCGGTGAAACAGCGTAGACACCCCGATTAAAGTCTTTGTAGACAGGATTGACACAATTTCGACGAAAATCGAACAAGAATCGCGTATCTGCACCGAGTCCATGCATCCCGTTATAAAAGATGCCAGCAGCCAGCGTGTTGCCCATCGCAAAGGGACAAAATCTTGCGGTGAGTTCACGTGTACCGATATCAATCTCTTGATCGACGTCGAAAACCGAATCGCTGTAGTAGCTTCGAGGGACGTACCACGAGTGTCCCGCTGTCGCAATGAGCGGGTCAGTATCGTATCCGATGACTGGTCCCTCAACAAATTGACCGGATTCGAACAGACTTGTATCGAAGTCTTCGTAGAGTTGCATGTACCCAAACAACTCACCATTGACAATGATTTTGACCAGATCTTCACGATTAACCGGCTGACCGAAATCGTTAATGAGCCGCTCCATGAACATATCAATGCCCGACGTTTTGGACTGCACCACATACAGCTTGAATTTTTTCAGCCCATACGGGAGTTCACCTGCTTTGACCGAAATATCAGACGAAGGCAACCCGCCTACACTTTTGTGTGCGGCATTTCGACCCGACAACTTCAACTCAGCAAATGCCCAATTGCCGTGTTCGCTGCGCACTTGTACTTGTACTGACTCTTTGGGACCTGGCAAAAACCGCTTCGACCAATCTTCATTCGGCAGGCGTGCCCAATTGATTTCTTGCGCACGACGGAGCTCCGTTAACCGGGCCAACTGGCCAGGCATGATATCGAACTGCAGTGTCTTGGTATTGGCGGTCACATACGCATCAAAATCGAGTGTATCTGCGATCGTCGCATCTGGAACAAATGTGGCCCGAATCGAACCGACATCGTCACGCATAAACATCTGCTTGACCCGAAAGAGTCCTGCCGGCAACGCGAGCTTCACCGTATATGGATTCGTGAATGGTGCAAACGCACGGGTGTCGACTGCCATGTTCGCAGTATCAATAAGCCGAGACACATCGTTATATACATGGACCCGCGGACGACGTGCAGTCGCCATGTTTTCGATAGTGAACGTAATTTCGATCGTAGTCGGTCGTGACAAGAAGACAATCATCGTTTCGGCAGCATCACCCGGCGCACGTTCGGTGGGCGTTATCCCCGTTGCATAAAACTCATGGGTGACGACATCAGAGCCTTCGATCACGTAGTCAACTCCAAATGGAGATGTTTTGTACGGCTCGTGTGCTGTTTTGATGGCTCCGCTACTCGAAGAACGCTTGAGACCGCCTGAAAGCAACGTTTGGATGTGATACTCAGTGACCAGCGGCGCAACAGCACCGGCAATCAATCCAATGAGTACCATCAGTCCTATAATTGGCAACACAGTGCCCATACGACGATTCGAACGAAGATTTTGCATCATGATTAGCCAATCCACGGAATTATATGACGCACCCCACAGCGCACCAATCACGGACAACCGTCGCAATACAACGCGTATGCATGCTTTACTACATACAATAAAATACTCTATGAAGTTTTGATTGTCAAATGATTAAATGCTGTTGATACGCGTTGCGATGCGCTGTATCGGTCGAATGCTGCCCCCGTCTATCCCGCCGAACGGGTGCCAAGCAACCCAACGCACCCAAGATGCGCACCGGCCCAGTCTACTCCTCCTGCATCGATGCGCCCATCGCATCAGGCGGCGTACTTGCGTGCCACCCAGATGCAGCCGACCACCACCGCCGCCGCTCCCAGCAATGTGGCCGTCGGGCGCTCGCCATCGATGGGCCAGGCCCACAGAATGGTCAGAAAAGGCTGCACCAATTGCACCTGGCTCACCCGTGGGATACCGCCGAGCGCTAACCCGTGATACCACGCAAAAAATCCCAAAAACATGCTAAACACTCCCAGATAGCCCACAGCCATCCATGCCGGCAACGACACCGCAGCCACCGGCGCGGTCATGCCCGCCACAATCAACAAAATCGGCAAACAGACCACATTGGCCCAACAAATCGTGCGCCAGCCGCCGATGTCTTTGGACAGCTGCCCACCATAGACATAGCCGACCGCGGCAATCAACACGGCCACCACCATCGCCACATCGCCGGTGCCCAAGCCTGTGCCACTGTGCCAGGTGACCACGGCGATCGCAGTAGCGCTGCCGACAATAGCCGCTCCCCAGAACTGCCAGCGCAGGGTATAACGCACCACCAATGCACCCAACGCAACCGTCGCGAGCGGCAACAATCCATTGACAATGGCACCGTGCCCAGCCGGGACTTGCTGCATCGCCATCGAAGAAAACAGCGGAAAGCCCAGGGTCACCCCTGTCGCAATAATCGCCACTTTGCCGTATTGTGCACGACTCAACCAGGGACTCTTGGTCACCAACAACGCACACAACGACAACACCGCCGCCAAGACACCACGTGCGGTCGCCACAAACACCGGGCTCATCTCGGCCACTGCAATACGCGTCACCGGCAACGACACACTAAAAATCACCACCCCGACCAGCCCCCATAGAATCCCGCGCCGTGCATCATGTTCCGTCTGCATTACCATTTCTCGATTCACCGTAAAATGAATCCATCATACGGTATAGACGCACAGACGGTGGAATTGCCATCACAAGGAGCAGCATGAACGCATGGTTTTTGGCGAGCGCTTTGGGTGCGTCGTTAGGCTTTGGGATTGGTGATTTCTTGGGTGGGCGGGCCAGCTCCAAAATCCCTGTCGTCCAGGTCCTCGTCATCAGCGAACTCTTCGGTGCGCTGATGTTTTGGCTCCTCGCCCGTGCCACCAACGAAGCACCGCTCCCGACGACCCTTATTGGCCTTGCAGTCGTGACCGGGATTTGCGGCGCGTTGGGTCTCGCTGCGCTCTATCACGGCATTGCACAGGGGCACACGGCGGTAACCGCCCCAGTCGCCGCCGCTTTGTCTGCCATCATCCCGGTCTGTTATGGGATTACCACCACCGGTTGGCCTTCCACTATCGCACTCATCGGCATGGCAGTCGGCATCGGCGCTATTGTCCTCAACTCGGTATCCGGCAAAGCAACGGGCTATAGTGGTCTGTGGCAGGGCTTGGTTGCGGGAGTTACCTTCGGTGTCTTTTTGATTTTGCTCAAATACCTCGGCGGCAACGGGGTGTTTGCCCCCCTCGCAGTGATGCGTGCCGGTGCGCTGCTTGTCACCATTCCATGGCTGTTG
>CAIPUQ010000340.1 GCA_903868295.1 uncultured Roseiflexaceae bacterium | reverse complement strand
TACAGGCATGGATCCTCCTCTATGATGGATTCATTTTCGCACAGTTCGATTCGCGACAGGAGGGTTTTCTGTCATACTAGTGCCAACTACACGAAGGAATACCTATGCAACACACTATGAGCGACCCGCTCGGCCTACGCGCGGAGTTCCCCATTACCGAGAGTTGGAACTACTTGAACTGTGCGGCGATAGCGCCACTGAGTCATGCCGCTCGCAACGCGGGCATTGCCTTCATGGACGAGCGCATGTATGAACCATGGCCGGACCCAGCCCCGATGGGGTTGATCCGGCTGCGGCAACGCAAGGACCGTGTGCGGGCAGCGTTTGCCAAACTCATCGGCGCGCAACCCGGCGAAATTGGCTTGGTCGAGTCGACGAGCGCCGGCGAAAACATCGTAGCCCGGGCACTCGACCTCAAACCGGGCGATGAAATCGTCGTCGACGCATTGCACTTCGAGTCGAGCTATCTGCTCTATCGCCAGCTCGAGCAGAGCCATGGCATCGTGTTGCGTGTCGTCGCCCACAAAGAAGGCCGGATAGACCCCGAAGACATCGCGGCGGTATGTGGGCAACGGACGCGGCTGGTGTCGTTGTCGTGGGTGTCGAACCGCAACGGATTCCGCCACGATGTGGCTCAGATAGCGGCCATTGCACATGCCCACGGCGCGTATTGTTATGTCGACGCGATCCAGGCGGTGGGCACATTTGCGATTGATGTGGCGACAGCTGACATCGACTTCTTGGCATGTGGGAGCTACAAGTGGCTGTATGCCAACTTCGGCGTGTCGTTTTTGTATGTAAAAAACAGCCTGCTCGATCGGATACCGTCGGACCGGTTCGGGCATACGCATGTGGCAGCGGCGACCGAGGATCTGCAGTTTACGGTCAAAAGCGACGCCAGCAAGTACGAATATGCGGCAATTGCCCACACCTCGGTGGCGCAGCTCGAAGGCGCGTTGAGCCTGTTTGATCGGGTGGGCATCGAATCTATCGAACGGCACGGGCTGGCGTTGGCGCAGCGGCTGTGGACCGGCCTCGAAGCAGCAGGCTGTGACATGTTCACGCCGCCACACACCCCATCAGCGATTGTGTCGATCTACACCCACGAACATACTGCTGCGCTCGAAGCGGCACTCAAGCAACACAAGATAGCGGCGTTGTTCCGCGAAAACAACACTTCGCTGCGACTGGGCTGTGCGATGTTTAATACCGAGGCCGAGATTGATCAGTGTGTCGCGGTTGTGCGTGGAGCAATAACGGGAAAACTATGAATTATGAATTATGAATTATGATTTTCATACCTCGCAGCCGAGTGTATACGGGGCACGGTCACGCAGAGCCGCAAAGAATTTGAGTTGTGTTCTTCCGCTCGTACGCCATTTGCGATGTCAATTATGACTTGTGCCCGCTACTCTGCTCAGTTCTAATAACTGATACCTGATCACTGATACCTGATCTCTCCCAAAGGACATTATGTCGCCCATCATTCATGTCGAACAGTTGCGCAAGTACTATGACGTCCCCATCCGGGATGCAGGGTTTGTGCAGGCGGTCAAGAGCCTCGTCAATCGGCAGTACAACACGGTCAAAGCAGTCGACGGGGTCAGCTTCGACATCGAGCCGGGCGAAGTGATTGGCTTTCTCGGGCCCAACGGTGCCGGCAAGACAACCACCCTCAAAATGCTTTCGGGGTTGTTGCACCCCACCAGTGGGAGCTGCACCGTCCTCGGCTACACGCCGTTTGAACGCGACTACGCCTACCTGCGCCAGATGACGCTGGTCATGGGGCAGCGCAACAACCTGCTCTGGGATCTACCGGCCGGCGATACCTTTGAGCTGGCGCGTACCATCTATGGCGTCGCAGACAGCGACTACCAGCGCAACAAAGATGCGTTGATCGAGTTACTCGGGCTCGCACCGTTGATGACCAAACCGGTGCGCAACTTGTCGCTGGGCGAGCGG
>CAIPUQ010000339.1 GCA_903868295.1 uncultured Roseiflexaceae bacterium | reverse complement strand
GTGCCAATACATACGGGCAGACGACGTACCCGGTCAGTGCGAGCCCACTCGTCGCGATCGCCGCCGCACAGAATCACTCCCTCGGGCTGCGCGCCGACGGTACGGTGATTGGGTGGGGAGATGATGATTACGGTCAAACATCAATTCCGACTCTTTACAATCATGACATCGTTGAAATAAAAGCTGGCGGATTATTTGGTATTTCATTGGATAAGTTTGGAATCATTAGGGGCTGGGGTGATGATGAATATGGTCAAATATCTCTTCCCGCAGGGATGTGTCTCGCACAGGCGATCGCAGCAGGGGCGAATCATTCGCTGGCGTTGTGTCGCGACGGGACGGTGATTGGCTGGGGCGATGATAGTTACGGCCAGGTGAGTATCCCGACAGATCTGGGCAGCGTACGGGCAATTGCCGCAGGTGCCAATCACTCGCTTGCGCTTCTGAGCGATGGGACGGTACGCAGTTGGGGCAATGCAGCGAGTGGCTTGGCGACGGTGCCCGCGGGCGCAACTGCGGTTATCGCAATCAGCGCTGGAGCAGCACATAGTGTCGCACTGACCGCCAGCGGGAACGTCGTTGCGTGGGGTAGCAACAGCAGTGGGCAGACGACGGTCCCGGCCGGCGCCGTCGGGGTGGTTGCGATTGTAGCCGGATCGAACCACACCCTGGCGATAACCAGCGATGGGAGCATCATTGCCTGGGGCGCAAATGGAGCGGGACAGAGCAGTATTCCGTAGAAAAAACCGGCAAACATCTAAATATTAGGACAAATACATTCGTCTTGTCAGTACTGTCATTCTTTGACTTTGCTGATGAGGCGAATGTTGTGTATCTGCATGGTTTTTTCGACTGCTTTGCACATGTCATAAATCGTCAATCCGGCGACAGAAACAGCCGTAAGCGCCTCCATTTCGACCCCAGTGCGGCCGGTTGTTTGGACCCGCGCCTCGATGTCGATACCCGTCGTGCTCGGTGTGATGGTGACCTCGACCGCAGTAAGCGCCAGTGGGTGGCAAAGGGGGATCAGATCGGCGGTCTTTTTGGCGGCCATGATACCGGCGATGCGAGCAACGGCGAGAACATCGCCTTTGGGAAGCCCCCCGGCGACTATTAAATCACGAGTTTGAGGCGTCATGATAACCTGCGCAGCTGCGACGGCGGTGCGCTTCTGATCGGGTTTCGCACCGACATCGACCATGTGTGCATGACCAGCGGCATTCAAATGGGTCAATTCTGGCATTGGGGACGCTCCCGTGACTTTTGCTCTGATTTTAACGCTGGTCGATTGTAGCATTTCTGCTGTTTTTGGTGAAAAACTGTTGCACTTTGTCCACATTGTGCATATAATGTTGATAAGTGGGGATGAGTGGGGAATAGTGGGGCAAATCACCTGCAAATGGTGAGGCCACTCATGAGGGTCGCATGTTTCTCGGCGAACACGAGTATTCCATCGACGACAAAAATCGCATGGCCATACCGGCACGTTACCGCACGCTTGTGGGTGATGGGCTGGTCGTGACGCGTGGATTCGACGCGTGCGTAATGGGGATCCCGATGAACGTCTGGCGCATTTTGGCCGATCAAGTGAGTGGGTTACCGCCGAGCGAACCCAACACGCGTACCCTGCAACGTCTCTTGTTTTCTGCGGCCACCGAGTGTGACCTCGACAAACAGGGGCGTATTTTGTTGCCACAGACGTTGCGCGACTATGCAGATGTCCGTACATCATCGGTCGTCATCGTGGGTGTCAACAAGTACTTCGAAATCTGGTCGCCGCAGCGCTGGCAAGAGCGTGTGACGGCAATGGATAGCGGTAACGATCACCTCTTCGCCCAGCTCACCAGCATAAAGATATAAATATGCAGACATTCCAGCACACGTCGGTGCTCATGGACGAAGCAATGACATTGCTCGAACCGCAGCGCGGGGGCGTGTATGTCGACGGCACATTGGGTGGCGGTGGTCATGCGGCAGCGGTGCTGGCGCGGGCACCGCAGACGAGTCGACTCCTCGGCATCGAACTCGACCCTGCGGCGATTGCAGCCGCCGATGCGGTGCTGGCGCCGTATGCACCGCGCTACCAGATTGTCCGTGGCAACTATGCCGATATGGCTGGTATGTGTCGTCGTGCTGGTGTGGATGGCGTAGCGGGGATTTTGCTCGACATCGGCGTGTCATCGCATCAGCTCGACACACCGGAGCGCGGCTTTTCGTTCAAGTTCCCGGCTGCTTTGGATATGCGCCTCGACCCCGATGCGCCTGTCGATGCTGCGCACATCGTGAATACCTACAGTGAAGTCGACCTGGCCGACGTCATTTTTCGCTATGGCGAAGAACGCGCCTCACGACGCATCGCCAAGCTGATTGTGGCCCAGCGCAAGAGTGCCCCAATCACGACGACGACCGAACTCGCAGACTTGGTAGCACACGCACTCGGCGGGAAGCGCGGCAAAATCCACCCGGCGACACGGACGTTCCAAGCGTTGCGCATTGCCGTCAATGGCGAGCTCGATGTGCTGACCACGGTAATCCCCGCTGCACTCGAGTTGTTGGCTCCAGGAGGACGGCTGGTCATCATCAGCTTTCATTCGCTGGAGGATCGCATCGTCAAACATGCCTTCCGTGATGTGTGTGCCCAGAGCTTGGTGCGGCGCTATCGACTGTTGACCAAGCACCCACTCACCGCGAGTGATGCAGAACTCGCCGCGAACCCACGCAGTCGCAGTGCCAAGATGCGTGCCATCGAATATGTCGGGTAGAGGGAGGGGCAGATGAACGCGACAATCAATCAACTCACGCGCGATTACGCTGTTGACGTCGCAGCGACGCCGTCGCACATCCCACCATACCGCATGGGTTATGCGTTGATCCGTGCACAGTCGCTGCTCGGTTTTGTTGCATTGGTGATGCGCTTCGGCATCGCCGTGATGGTGTTGCCAGCCTTGCTGCTCCCTAGTCAGATAGGCCGTTGGTATGCGCTGATTCCACTCGCGTACTTTTGTGTGAGTCTGTTGGCAGCGCGCATCCCACAGTTAACTGCGCCGGTACGCACGGTCCTCGATGGATTGGGTGTCCTCTTTTTGGTGAACTTGACCGGCGGCATCGATAGTGGTGCAGTGGTCTTGCTCGTTGCAATGGTTGCGCTGGCGATGGTCGAAGACGGCGTCCGTGGCAGTGTCAGTGCCGCCTGCCTTGGGCTGTTGGGTGTGTTGCTCAGCGCCGTGGTTGCGCTGCCAGTCGTGCCACCCGCACTCCCCATTGCCCTGCTGAGCGTGTTTGTCGCCGGGGTTGCGTGTAGTTGGCTGAGTGCGATGACCGAGCGCCTCGTGCAGTATGTCTGTACGGGGGTGCAAGCCAACCACCAATCAGCGTTACCGCCCAGCCGACATGATCACCCACACGCATGGGCAGGCGACATCGAGCAGCTCCTCAAAATCAGCGACCCACAGCAGCTCCTCCGGGCTGCCAAACAATATGCCTGGTCGGTTGCGGCAGCCCCTGTCGATATCCAGGTTGGAACCATGCAGTTGGGGAGTGTGGGCGATGACTCCACCCGGATCGTGTGCGAAGCCGGCGGGCAACGCGTCGTGCTGACCGTTCACTGTGCTCCTACACGCATCCCCGTCGCGGTGAGTGGCACATTGCGGGTGATCGGGCACATCGTGGCGCGGCAATGGAACGTGCCGGTACAGATCGTCGAGGCGGTCGATGTCACCCCCACCACACCGATGCTCACCCGTGTGTCGACATGGGAGACGCTGGATATCCCCGGCATCGTCGATGTCCCAGCAATCAACGAAGAAACAGCAGCGCCGACCACCCCATTGCAACAGGCTGTCCTGACGGCAATCCTTCCCGAGCCAGGGGAACTGCACCCCAGACGGCGGCTCCGTTCCCATGTTGATCAATCGCAGCTCGATTTGTGGATTTAGCGCATGGAAGCAGGAATCGTCATGCAAGCAAGTGACCTCTTGGATCGCCTGCAATTCGTGCAGCTCATCATGGCTGGGATTTTCTTTTTGTGCGGCGTGATTATGCTGATCGGTGGCATGGCCATCGTGATGAATCGAATCTACCGCGAGACGATGCGGATGATGTCTGCCCAATCTGGTCGACTGCAGGGCAAATCACTCATCGATTTGGGTGTACCCGCCGCCATCGAAACGACGTTGTCATTGGCATCAGTCGTGAGCAGATTACTCCATACCGCGTTGGGCATCGGAATTTTTCTGGCGGTCCTTGGTGCAGCGATCTGCACCGCGAGCTTTTGGATGACGACGCAGATTATGCAGTAGAGACCAATGAACGACACGACGACGTGGCTCAAAACCTACGTTCAGGCCGTGGTGGCACACCCTGCGAGTAGCGCAGTGCGTGGGCTGCCCACCTTGTCGTTGTCGCACGAAGGGAACGAACGCAGTCGTGCCAATCCCGTCAGTCTGCGTCAGTTGCTTGATCAACAGCCACGGGTCCTCGTCGTAGGGCCACCAGGTGCGGGCAAAAGTACCTGCTTGCTGCAAACGGTTTTGCAACTCGCCGACGTGCACGCCAGTGAGGGCCGTGCGTCCAAATCCAAGCAGCAGGCGCTGATCCCAATCTATGTCGATATGGGCCGCTACCGGGATTCGATCGAACAAACGATTGCAGATTCTTATGCGATTCCCGTACCGCCGACCTGGCGCGAATTTGCCAGTATACCGTTGGTGTTTTGTATCGATGGACTCGAGCTGCTCCCGTCGTCGATACAGCTGACCGCCCTGTCGCATATTGCTGCCTTGATGAGCACCATGGGCCCACAGGCTCGCTGGGTGCTGTCGTGCCGCAGCGAGGCGTTGCCGTTGTTCCGCCCATGGTTCAGTAGCGCCGAGGTCCGTACCCTGCGCCCATTGACCCCCAAAGACATCATTGCGACGGCCCGGAGCCAATGCGGCGAAGGTGTTGCACAGGCAATCGAACAGGACGATGCAGTGGCGGCGTTGGCGAGCCGGCCACGCTGGTTTGCGACATTGCTCGAGCTCCAGCGCAGTGGTGCGTATGCCGGTGTGGCTTTCCGGAGCCGTTGGATGTGGGAGTGGTTGACGGCGACATTGACTGCAGTCAATGTCGACCCAGCGCCGGCATTGGCCTTGTTGGTCAGCCTCAATCAGCAGTTTGGTGAGCAGAGCGATACCTGGGCCTTGGTCGATGTGGTGTTGCGATTGCGGATCGGCGGGCAAAACACCGCGACGTTGGCGCAACAACTGCTCGGTGCCCCTGCCAGCGAGGGTGACATCATCGCGTTGCGTGGGTTGGTGGCGGCGGGCATCATCCACTTTGACTACGAACAGCAGTCGTTGTCGTTTCGGCATCCGCTGATTCGGTCGGTTGTCCGTGCCAAACAATGGAACATGCATGCACCGAGTGAGTGGAGTGTCACGCAGATCGCCAGTGACGAGGATGCACTCGCCATAGCCGTTGATATGAGCGAAAACCGGGCTGCGGTGTTGCGCCGCTTGTTCGAACTGGGGATGATTCGCCCCGCCGTCAAAGCGGTCCTCAACAGTGGCGAACGCGATCGCGTCGAAGGGCTCTTGCAATCAGCGGGTGTCAAGACTGCCAGCATGCGTATTGCTGTGGCCGATATTCTGCAACAAGAAGGGGCAATTGGCCATGCCCGTACCCAGCTCGAAGGGATTTCGGGTGAGCAGCGCCAAGATGTCGATGT
>CAIPUQ010000338.1 GCA_903868295.1 uncultured Roseiflexaceae bacterium | reverse complement strand
GGCTGTGGCGATTCGTTGCGCGTCGCCCAAATCGCCAGCATTGTGCTGATCGTCGGTGGGGTGATTGGGTTGTGGATCAACCATGCCCGCCACATCGAAGAAGCCGTTGACGGCACCAGCGATGCACCCGAAGAGGTCGTTGTGGTCGCTCCCAAGGCATTGTTCGACGAAAGCGCCGCCCCCGAGACTGTCCGCATCGAAGACGCCATGCTCGACAAAGTCAATCAGACCGGCCCGCTCAATATCGACACGCTGCCCGACAACAAACCCAAAGAATAATCTGACTATCCATGGACCTCGAACGGAAACTGGACATCCTTGCGCCTGCGGCCGGCTACGAAGCATGCGATACGCATTCCGTGGCTGGCCGCCGCTATCAGTCCAAAAAAGCTAGTTGGTCCAATGCCCCCCTCGGTACCGAGGCCGACGCCAAAGGCAAACCCCGCCCCGTTGTGCGCCTCCTGATGAGCGCCGAATGTGTGCATTCGTGCCCGTATTGCCCGTTGCAGAGCGGCCGCGACGTGCCCCGCGCGACACTGACTCCCGACGAGGTCGCCAAATCGGTCATGCCGCAGTTGCGCCGCCACGACGCGGGGTTGTTGCTATCGACGGCGGTGGCCGATTCGGCCGAACAGGCTGCCACGGGCTTGGTCGACAGCGCGGTGTTGCTCCGCACCACCCATTCGTATGCCGGCTACCTGCACCTCAAGCTACCGCCCGGCGTGTCGCACGCGCTGATCGAAGCGGCTGCGCGCGTGTCGGATCGGCTGAGCCTCAACATCGAAGTCCCCAGCGCAGCCCACCAGGCGGCCATCGACCCGAGCCGTGATTGGCACCGCGATGTGATTGCCCGCCTTGCCTGGATGCGCGACTTCCAGCAGGCCGGCTTTCTCAAAGCGGGCATTGCGACTCAGTTTGTGGTGGGGGCCGCCGGAGAAGACGACAAAGCGCTGTTGGACGCCACCGCGTGGCTCCATCGTGAACTGGCGGTGCGGCGGGTCTACTATGCGCCGTTCCAACCCATCGCGGGCACGCCCATGGCCGAGCAACGGGCTACGCCGGCGGTGCGCGGATTGCGTTTGACGCAGGCCGATTGGTTGCTGCGCCACTACGGGTTCGCCAGTGACGAAATCGTCGGTGCCGATCAGCCGTTGCTGTCGCTGTACAACGACCCCAAGCTGGACTGGGCGCTGCGTCATCCAGAGTACTTCCCCATCGAGATCAACACGGCCGCCCCCGAGCAGCTGTTGCGCATCCCCGGGGTGGGGCCATTGGGCGTCAAACGCCTGATGCGCATGCGGACGTTGGGGCGGCTCCGCGAGCCAGCGCACATCGCCATTCTGGGCGCAGCCAGCCGGCGCGTGGTCGATTTTGTGCTCTTCGATGGCGTATTTTTTGGTACCGGGCACACCATGCGGCAGGCGCGCATCGCGTCGCTGCGCCCCGTAGCAGATCAACTGCGCCTGTGGTGAACCCTTTTCTCATCCTGACCCGCATCCTCAGCAGCGGGCTGGTGTCGCTATAATAGAACGGTATACGAGGAGCACTGCATGGCATTCACGGTCAACGCCCCCTACAAACCCACCGGCGATCAACCCAAGGCCATCGAGCAACTGGTGCGCGGTGTGCACGACGGTTTGCGCTATCAGACGCTGTTGGGTGCCACGGGGACGGGCAAAACCGCCGTCATGAGCTGGGTTTTCGGCGAGCTCCAGCGGCCCACGCTGGTGCTGGCCCACAACAAGACCCTGGTGACGCAGCTGTATGCAGAGTTCCGCGATTTGCTCCCCGATGCGGCAGTCGAGATGTTCATCTCGTATTACGACTCGTACACTCCCGAGGCGTATGTGCCCAGCAAAGATTTGTACATCGAAAAAGAAGCCTCGATCAACGAAGAAATCGACCGCCTGCGCCACGCCGCCACCCAAGCCTTGCTGACCCGCCGCGACGTGTTGATTGTGGCGTCGGTATCGTGCATCTTTGGTTTGGGCAGCCCTGTCGACTACGGCCAGGTCATGCTCCCCGTTAGCGTCGGCGAAGTGCGCAACCGCGACAAATTGCTGCGCCAATTGTTGGATCTGCAGTTCCAACGCAATGACATCGACTTCCACCGCGGCACGTTCCGGGTGCGTGGCGACACGCTCGACATCATGCCCGCCAATGCCGAGACCGCCATCCGCATCGAGCTGTGGGGCGACGAGGTCGAGCGCATCAGCGAGTTCGATCCGCTGACCGGCGAAGTCTACAAGACCGTACCGACGGTCGACATCTTCCCGGCCAAGCACTTTGTGACGACAACCGAGAAGCTACAACTCGCGATTGGTGACATCCAAGACGAGCTCGCGGTGCAATTGGCCAACCTCGAGGGTCAGG
>CAIPUQ010000337.1 GCA_903868295.1 uncultured Roseiflexaceae bacterium | reverse complement strand
CGGATGTTCACTTCTCGGGCCGAGCATCGCTTACTGCTCCGCACCGACAACGCAGACATCCGGCTCGGTGCACTCGCTGCAGACCTCGGCCTCATCAGCCCTGCACGTGCACAAGCCGTTGCCGAACGGGCGCATGCGGTCAGTACTACTGCCACCGCCCTGCGTGAACGTCGCGTCTTCCCGTCTGCCGCAATCAATGCTGCATTCGCCGCGCACGACCTGCAACCGATCTCACGCGAGGTCACCGCCGCCGACGTGCTGGCACGCCCCGAGGCGACCTATGCGCAGGTACAGGCGGCGCTCGCACTACCACTCCTCGACGAGGCAACCATCCAGACCCTCGAAATCGAAATTAAATACGGCGGGTACCTGGTCAAACAACAGCGCCACATCGAGCGCGTCGCGAAAATGGAACACCACCGCATCCCGCAGACCCTTGATTACCAGACCATTCGTGGCCTACGGACCGAGGCAGTCATCGTGTTACAACGCTTCGCGCCCAGCACGATAGGCCAAGCAGGGCGCTTGGCAGGCATTACCCCCGCTGACATTTCCGTTGTTATCTTGGCGATTGAGCGCAGCAACCAACCAAGCGTTCGCTAGTTTTTTGAAAAAAACCGTGTCCCAGCCATTCCCCAGCTCGGCAACACTCCCCGCACCCACCTGACTGGTCCCCCACGGGGCAGGCGCAACACGGCAGCGACAGGATCGGCCCTGTACGTCCACCGCATGCTACGGCAAAACGCCCAGCCAAACGGCTGGGCGTTAGGGTCAATGCGCCCGTTAGAGGCGAACCGGTTGAATGAGGACCATCAACGGAGCCATCCCGCCGACCGACACCTGCACCTCGTCGGTAGCCTGGAGGGTGACGATTTCTTCGAGAACGGACCGCAACAGACGGATCTCGTGCGTTATGACAACCATACGACCCCGCGGCGCAAGCAACCGACTCGCTTCGTACAACAGCGCTGGGTAGAGTGTCAAATTGGTGTGGTGGGTCCCGATCAGCTGACCAAAAGGCAAATCGATATAAATCAAATCGACACTCGCATCGGGGAGCGGTGTTTGGGTGGCGTCCCACTGCTCCAAGACAATCTGTTTGGTGTTCCCCGCTGCTGCGACATTCTGTCTGGCACATGCCAATGCCTCAGCGTTGGTGTCACATCCGAGTGCATGCGCCGCAGGACCGCGGGCGAGCCGCTCGATCAAAATGGTGCCCGAACCACAGGCCAGGTTGACAATCCGATCCTCCGGGTACACCCCACCAAATCGCACCATTGCAGCAGCGACCACTGCATTGAGTGCCCCTGGGTAGTTGCAGACACGCCAGGCACGGGTCCCCATCGGCCGTGGACGGATGCGGAACAGAACTTCCCAATAGCCGGATCGTTGGCGGATGCGCATCTGCAGGTCGGCTTCGTCTGCCACCACGGACAGGCCCAGTGTCGTACCCAATGACGTGACAATGCGCTGCATGACCGACGAATCAGCCCCCGCAGCATCGAGATTCAGTGTTGTAAACGCACCGCGTCCCACAATATCACGCGCCATCGCAACGATCTCGTCCCAATACTGTTGGCCCAACAGGGCTTTGGGGCGCGGTACATCATAGGACAACCGCACGAATGCATTCTGGGCGCAACGGAGCTTATCGGACAATCGCCACGGGTCATAGGCATCGACGGTGGCGGTATTGCCTTCGACGATGTACGCCAACTGCAATCCGTCTAATTCGTCACACAACGCACCAATCAATCCTGGCCACGTGGCAAACTCGAGCACGTACATGTAACGTTCTTTCTGCTAGGTCTGTGCATTATACGTGCTTGCCGTTCGTCTTGACACAATCTTGAGAGTAACCGAACACACCGCAGAAGAATCTCGCACCCGTGTTTGATACGCTATGAATGTGTGAGAGAGACTCCGTGAAAGGAAGAACCCATGGAACAGCAAGAACGCCGTGCAGCACTCAGTGCGTTTTTTTGGACAATAACCGTCATGTCTATTGCAGGCGGGATTCTTTTTTGGCAGGCAGATGCAATCCCGACGGTGCCGGTCGCACAGGCCAATGATGGTGCCGTCAGCCAATATGCGGCGGCCCTCGATATCGCGAACAATCGCCTCACCGAAGCCGGGAATCGCATCATGACACTCGAAAACCAACCAGCGCAACCCATCGACGTACCCCAGGAACAGATTGCCGACGTCCCTGCAGCGCCGACCATTACCAGCGCCGCTGCCCTGACATCTGCCCGATCGATTGCAGGCGCACTCGAACCACTGGCTCCACCAGAGCTCGTAGACCTGGATGGGCAAACCGTCTGGTCCATCGTGTACGAACCCGGCACGGTGTACGTCAGCGCGACCGATGGAACGGTCGTTTTGGTCGAGCGTAACCAGCCGGACCAACGCGATCGACACGATGACGAAGACCGCGAACACAACGAAAACGACCACGACGACTAGATTTCATACCCGAAAGGACCTGATCATGGCAAATCCTGGACAGAAAACGCCCCGTAAACAACAGAGTGTCTGGCTCATGCTGGGCGGGGCAATGCTCGTCAGCGTCTTTGGCTGGGCAGGTATCGTGCGCCAGACCGAAGGCACCATCCAGAGCGAACCCCTCCCACTCGCCATCACTGTGGTCGAATTACCGGCGGCCCGTACAACACATCAAACGGTTGCCGCACAAGGCCCAGCACCAACCAATCGAACCACCGCTGCTGTACCGCTCCGGCAGGTGACCCGCCCCGTATTGCGCAGTCGTTCGTCAAACTAATCATCGCTCGTATTTGAAATGGGGGCTTCCATGAATCCATCAATCCGGCTGCTGTTGTCGCGGAGCGGGGGAATCCTGCTGGGCATGTTGGTGGGTATTTTTGTGCTGCTCATGGTCGGCAGCGATATCGCACAATCGCTCAATGGGATCCACACCGGCTGGTATTTGTCGCGCAGCACCGGATTGGTCGCGTATTTCCTGAGTTGGCTTTCTACCTTCGCAGGGTTGATGATTACCGGTCGTCAAGCGCAACAATGGCCTGGGGTTGTTCAAGCAAACGACATCCATCGTCAGGCTTCACTGGCGAGTGTTATCATGATGAGTATTCACATCGTGGTGCTCTTGTTGGATGGCTACATCGGGTATACCTGGCAGACTCTGTTCATCCCTTCGGCCAACGGGCCCTATCTGCCTTTTGCAGTTGCTCTTGGACAGATTGCCTTCCCCCTGATTGTGGTGGTGACCGTGACGGCCGAATGGCGCAGCACCATCGGCAAAGCCTGGCGGTGGATACACGCTGCTGCATTCTTTACGTTTTTTGCTGGTGCATTGCACGGGATCTTGGCAGGCAGCGACACACGCGTCAGCATGATTTCGCTGCTATACATTCTCACCATCAGTAGCACACTCTTCATGACCGCATACCGCGTCATCTTTCGCACTTCGCTCAAAACAATAGGTACGGCATAACCATGTTTCATTTCCCCTTTCGCGCAATGGGTTGTCAAATGCGGGTGCTCATCGACACCTCAACCGATGCAACGTCAGCGGCAACCTTGGTAGCCGAAAGCATCCAACAATGGGAGCAGACGCTGAGTCGCTTCGATCCGCAGAGCGAACTCAATGCCCTGCCCGGCATCGTCGACCGTTGGCAACCAGTCAGTCCGGTGTTGTGGGATGTGCTGCTGGCTGCTGCATGGGCGTTCCAGCATACCGGTGGCATCATTGATCCAACCATCCGGCCAGCCCTCGAAGCGCAGGGCTACACCGTCAGCTATGACGACATCGCCCAGCCGGTGCTGTCGCGCCACACGCACCGCTCTACCTGGGGAGATGTCAAACTCGACCCGCAGCAGGCACGCATATGGATCCCTGCGGGTGTCTCGCTGGACCTGGCTGGTGTAGCGAAAAGTTGGGCTGCACAGATGGCCATCCAACAACTCTGGGAGTACCCCGCCGCAGCCATTGATGCCGCCGGAGATATCTGCTTCCGTGGCATTCCTACCGAGTACGGCGCGTGGCCAATTGGCATCGAAACGCTCCCCGGCTACGCAGAACCGCAGATGCTTGCGCTCCGCAATTGTGCGATTGCGACGAGCGGGATCGACAAACGTACCTGGACGCAGCAGGGTGGCGTGCGGGCACACCATATCATTGACCCGCGCACGGGAGCACCGTCGCAGAGTGATATAGTGCGTGCCAGCGTCATTGCTCCGACGCTCCTCGAAGCAGACGTGGCCGCGCGCACACTCGTCATCCTGGGCACGCAACAGGGCATGGCCTGGTTGGAACGTCAGACAAACCATGCATGCCTGCTCCATTGCGCTGACGGGACGACACGGACCGATGATCGTTGGCACGCGTACCTCTGGGAAGCACCAATTGCCTGAGTCATGCAGGCGCACGAAACACCCCCTTCTTTCGTACGAAAGAAGGGGGTGTTGATTGGTAGCGGCGAGCGGATTCGAACCACTGACCTTTGGGTTATGAGCCCAACGAGCTGCCACTGCTCCACGCCGCGGAATGTATGTATTGGCGCACAGACCTAGTCTCCCACAAGGCAACCTTGCAGTACCTTCAGCGCTGGAATGTTTCACGACCCGGTTCGAGATGGGACGGGGTGGGTCCACTCCGCTTCATGCACGCCAATGCAAGAATTGCAGTATACCCGATAACCAGCATGAAGTCCATTCCATTTACCCTATTTCACGTAATCTGAGCGTAACCAATCGTTCGAGTACGGTTCGCTCGAGCGGTACATCTATGGGGAACTGCACAGACGCATTGCCGTGTGTGTGTCCCTGCAACACATCTGCAGACTGGTGTATCACTGCACTGCTTTGGGTAAAGTACAGCATGTGCTTTTTGCAGGCTGCTATACCACCGTATTTCTTGCCGCGTATCGTGAAGTATGGGACGCCATGACCGATTACTTCTACCGTCTCTGGGACGAACGCGTGCAACATATCTCGCATGGAGTTGAGCGTCGAACGTTTGGGTTCGGGCTGAGCCAAGATATAGGCATCGACTTCTGCTATACGCATATTCAGGATATCCTTCGGTACGACACTGTGCTGTCTAGACCTGTTCCATGTCCGCAACAAACCCACCCCAACCCTGTGCAACCTTCTGCACCGGGTATGTGATTGCAAGCAGCGTAGCTTCTTCATTGTCAGCAACACGATACGTGTGCGGTACCCCTGCCGGCAACACCATCGTTCCGCCTGTCTCTGTGGGGAAGATTTGTTCCCCACACACAAACGTCAACCGCCCACGAATCACATAAAAAACTTCATCCTCTGTGGGATGCACATGTTCGGGCGGTTCTTCTCCGTGCCGTGCCGTGAACTGCACCAATGCAATCCCGCGGCCATGGGAACATTCACCGAGCTTTATCAAAAATGGGATACCGTATTCGACAGTCTTACCGTCGTTTTCATTCAGTACATATGGCTGCATATCATGCCCCCGTTTCGCTTTACGTCTCCAACGCGTAGATTGTACCTGAGTTGCGAGGAATACATACCGTTACGAGCGGGGCTTATTGCAATAAGGCCCCGCTTGAAGACACAATCCTAGCCTCGAGTAACCGACAGGGACGAGTACCCCGCTGCGCGGGGCATGACGACCTCCCCCGCATACACCTCCAGGGACGAGTTCACCTCGCCCTACAATTCACAACCTCGAACGCAGATGCACAATCTTCCTCAAAACTATGCAATGTAGTTCTGCTCCGTTGTACCCTACATCATGCGAACAATGATTGCATCTGTTAGACGATGGCAAGGTGACGACGTACTCACGCAAGAGAGGAATTACATCTGTCACCTTATCATGACGTAGGAAGACGGGCGTGGCTTACTGCACATATTTTTTCAAAAGATATAAAAACCACTTGGAGTTGTATTAAAAATAATATATAATAAACTAATCTCTAACCTCAAACTAATCAAAATCACCCACAAAAACGGGTGAACACTCCACAAAGGAACATTCATGCAACGTTTCATGCTGTTTTGTATACTCATCGGTGCACTAACCCTATCGACAAAAGAAGCGCCAAACCACACAGTAGCGGCTCGATTGCCGTCCAAAGCAAGCATCACTCAGCGTTCACAACCACGCATCGGCATCAATGAGCGCAGTCATCTGATGTATGTGTCAGCCCTCTACTCGGTTCCGGCGATGATTGAGCCGGATGTTATTAACTTTTCTGTGTGGGGTCCCGAATATCCTCTTAACTGGGATGGGTTTGAGCCCGAATTGCCTGCCGGCTACGCATACGTGAAAAGTAACGGTGACATAGGCTCAATCGGGACATTAGACGCCAAGGGAGTAAAAGTAATTGCAGCGAGGAGCGTTGAGGGAGATGTAAATATTGCATGGATCGGTGAATTCTACAATGTAGGTGGGGTTTCTGGTTGTAACCCTACTTGGAATCCATGCGTCTTTTCGGATTTCCTTACAACAAACTCATACAATGAACATGCAGTTGATGTCGCATTGGGTAGAGAACACGTGCTCATCCTGGATGAGTCGGGGAATGTCAAAAGTTATGGGACATCTCCCGGCCACAATGTACTCATCCCCCTGATAGGAAAAGTAACCGCCATAAGTGCAAATGGTTGGCATAATCTGTTTGTGTTACAAAACGGTCGTGTCCGCGCAGTCGGTGATAATTCGTACTGCCAATCGGCACAAACTTCTGAAGGATTTACCTACCCTGACGATATCCGGAACGCGGTTCAAGTCGCTGCAGGCCCATTGCATTCCCTTGCGTTATTGAGCAATGGTACTGTTGTCGGTTGGGGTTGTGATCCAGAAGCTAATTCCGCCGTACGCCTTCCAGAGGCAATCCCACCGCCGGATATTGCCGGTCGCGTGGTTGATATTAGCACTTCACTTGGAATTTCGGCGGCGTTGTTGAGTGATGGAACGGTTCGATTATGGGGAAGAAAATGCATCGTCGGAGGAGTAGACCACTGTGCATTAGCCAATACTCTGGTGAATGTTGCCAAAATAATCCCATCTATCGATACTATGTTCAATGGAAGAGCAGTCGCCTATGCAATAATCATGGACCCAATAATCACTTCAACCTCTGCAACGACATTCCCCATTAACGGTGGCACTTTAACCATTAACGGAGAATACCTCAAAAATGCAGCGGTGTATGTCGATGGACGTGCCGTCATTCCTACCGTCAACACATCCACCCAACTCGTCGTACAGGTACCACGACACAAGATCGGCAAAGCGCGTGTCGACGTGATGGGCTACTCTCGTTTCACCACAAAATTCGATATCACCTACTCGGGGAGCCTCGCAACACCAACTGCCTCACGGACACCCACATTGACCAGATTGCCTACGTCGACACGCCCTGCTACCCTCACGCCCACGGCAACTTCCATCAAAACGACCCCTTCCCTCACACCGAAGAGTTTCAGAGCAACGAAAAGCCCCACGCGTACCGTTACTGTCAAACCGAAACAGCGTCCATAGCTCCTTCGAGCGGGGCTTTTGCAAAAAGCTCCGCTCGATCCAACAACTTATCATAAAAAAACGACGCACTATCAACGTACGCAGTCAGAGCGCAATGATGGGATTGAAGCAGACAAACTGTTGCCTACCCGGCGACAATTATTGCATCTGCAGGTGATGGCATGCCGACAGACTCATCTGGATGGCGGATACAGCGGTTGTCGGCATACCAAAACGGAGGAAGGGGCTTATCCATCACCACGTCAATCCATGGTCCGAGCACTCAAACTTTTTCTTAATCAATCCTACGGACCATGGAATCGTGTACAAGATGCAATAAACGCACAATCCACTCCCCATGATCAGATTCTGATGTGGCTGCCTACATTCTTGAGACAATTATTTCATCTGGTACAAAATGGCATGCCAAGACGAGGGAGGTGGAGGTGTACGCCCCGCGACACAACAAATAATCATTGAAAACGACGCACTCTTCAATCTAACGCAGTCAGATTGCTATGATGGGGTTGACACAGGCATGCTTTGGCCTACCCGGCAACAATTATTGCATCTGCAGAAGATGGCATGCCGACAGACTCATCTGGATGGCGGATGCAGCTGAAGTCGGTATGCCAAGACGGGAGAGGGGTAGGTCGGCATGCCATGACGGAGGAGGTGGAGGTGTACGGCCCGCGACACAACAAATAATCAATGAAAAAGACGCACTCTTCAATCTAACGCAGTCAGATTGCTATGGTGGGGTTGATACAGGCATGCTTTAGCCTACCCGGCAACAATTATTGCATCTGCAGAAGATGGCATGCCGACAGACTCATCTGGATGGCGGATGATGCGGAAGTCAGCATGCCAAGACGGGAGAGGGGGCTAACCCATCCTTCCGTCATTCCATGGTCCGAGAACTGACACTATTTCTTCAGCAATCATACGGACCATGGAATAGTGTGCTAGATGCAATACATGTACGCTACGCGACGCATCAACTACTCACTGAAACCTACTCACTGATAACGGTAAATTGTCTGCATGCGATAACGGAGAAGACGTGGAGCAAACAAACCACCCCCTGATTCGTGCGAATCAGGGGGTGGTTCAAATGGATGGCGCACAGACCTAGTCTCCCACAAGGCAACCTTGCAGTACCTTCAGCGCTGGAGTGTTTCACGACCCGGTTCGGGATGGGACGGGGTGGGTCCACTCCGCTTCATGCACGCCAATGGTTCAGAGTTGGATATGAATGAGTTGCGCATATTGCACGTCGAACACGTACCAGATCTTCCATCAGGGAAGCCCTCAGCCATGCGCACTGGTCGCCTCCACATGTCACCATGCTTCCAGCTCCAGCCGCTTATCCCAGTAATCTTCTGGGGGCCTTACCTGACTTTCTCAGTGAGTACATTAATCTTGGGAGGTATTTCCCACTTAGATGCTTTCAGCGGTTCTTACGTCCAGACGTAGATACGGAACCTGCGGGACGCCCCACAATTCCTCCACTAGCGGTCTGTCCAATCCGGTCCTCTCGTACTAAGATCAGCTTCCCTCAATGTACTAAACGCTCATAGCGGATAGAGACCGAACTGTCTCACGACGTTCTGAACCCAGCTCGCGTGCCGCTTTAATGGGCGAACAGCCCAACCCTTGGGACCGACTCCAGCCCCAGGATGCGACGAGCCGACATCGAGGTG